>JANPGA010000224.1:0-2631 GCA_031423735.1 Bacteroidota bacterium
TATGTTTTCCTTTTTGATGTTGACGTGAAATATCGCCAGTTCGTAAATTTAAGGAGGGGTCAAGTGCATTTATTAAGCTCGATTTTCCAACGCCTGAATGACCTGCAACTAAATTTATTTTATCAACTAAAAGTGACCGAAGAGTCTCAATTCCGTCACCGGTGATTGCCGAAACTTTAATACATTGATAACCTAACGGTTCATATATGGCGATATAATCAGTCTGAACTTCTTCTAAATCATCAGCAAATAAATCAGATTTATTAAAAATAAGAGAAACAGGAATATGAAATGATTCGGCAGCAGCAATAAATCGATCAATAAATCCTGTTGAAGTTTTTGGAAGAATTGGTGTTACCACTAACCAAGCACGATCAATATTTGCAGCAAGAATTTGTGTTTGTTTAGAAAGGTTTACAGATTTACGAATGATATAATTTTTACGATCAGCAATTTCATTAATCATCCCAGTTTGATCCTCTTGAATCGCAATAATTACATTGTCGCCAACAGCTACGGGGCTTGTACTTTCAATTCCATGTAACCGCATTTGACCACGTATTCTGCAAGATACAACATCACCATTTTCAGCTAAAACCTCAAAACGGCTTCCTGTAGATTTTAAAACTAATCCTTTCATTCGTGGCAAATATAATTGCTATTGATGGTTTTAATGGCACTATAAATTAATTAATATCCCAATGATTTTCTTTTAAGGTATTAAATTTTAAATAGAACTTAAAACTACTTGATTGAGTTTTTTTAAAGCAATCTTTTGGAATTAATTTAAAATTACGAATTACGAATTAAGAATTGTACCGAAAGGGTCATTTTTTGGCGAATTGATATTCCTTAGAAGATCGTAATTCAATTGGATTTTAGCCTTTATCTAATTACAAATACTTATTTTCGTTTGCTCCCAACTAGCTCAGTTTTTTTTTGTAAATTTGAGTTGGGGAGGGATTCGTAGAATCCCCGAAAAATCAATTATTGACTTAGCCAATTACAATTACTTATATCCGTTTGCTCCAGACTAGGTCAATTTTTTTAGCGAAATTTGTACAGGGGTGGGAAACTTAAATGAATTAAAAATTACGAATTACGAATTACGTTCCGATAGCTATCGGGATACGGAAAATCTCGATTTGAACTTGATTTTGAGAGTTATTCTACTTGTCAGATTCAAATGGCAAGAGAAGTATCCCATGAGAAAACAATATGGGAATGGATTTACAATTAACAAACATTCTATTTCCTTTAGATCACTTTTGTAAAATCCCTTAAACTACTTGGGTATTTTAATTCTCGTAATAATCGTTGAATTTGGTTCTGATTTCGCAATTAAAACCGAGTTTTTATTTTTTAAGCATTTTTCTTTCCAATCTTATCTTTTTAAGCACTAATTTGTTTTTTTACCGTTGTTATTAAAATGCATCAAGTCTTCATATCTCTCTACTTACAAATTGTACATTTGCCCTAAGAATATGTCGATAATCGTAGAAAATATCACGAAGTTGTACGGGAAGCAAAAGGCGCTCGATCAAGTTTCGTTTACTGTAGAACCCGGACAAGTAGTTGGTTTTTTAGGCCCTAACGGGGCTGGAAAGTCAACAATGATGAAAATTATTTCCTGTTTTATCCCTCAAACTGATGGAAGGGTAACTGTTGATGGCTTCGATGTGAACGATCAGCCTGTGGAAGTTCGTAGAAATGTTGGCTATCTGCCCGAGCATAATCCGCTTTATTTGGATATGTATGTAAAGGAGTTCTTAACATTTGTGGGCGGAATTCAATTGCCGAAAGCTGATATTTCGAAGCGAGTTAAAGAAATGATTGAAGTTACAGGGTTGGGGCCTGAGCAAAGTAAAAAGATTTGTGCCCTCTCTAAAGGGTATCGTCAACGAGTTGGTTTGGCACAATCGATGATTCATAATCCAAGTGTTTTAATTTTAGATGAGCCTACTACTGGATTGGACCCTAATCAGTTAGTGGAGATTCGCCAGTTAATTCGAACCATCGGAAAAGAGAAAACAGTAATTCTTTCAACGCATATTATGCAAGAGGTGGAGGCAATATGCGACCGAGTAATCATCATCAATAAGGGTAAAATTGTTGCTGACGATACTACTCAACTTCTTCAACAGCAAGCTGCAGATCAAGGCGTGATTATCGTTGAGTTTGATAAAGCAGTTCAAGAAGGATTGCTTAAAAAAGTAAATGGACTAGTTTCCGCTGAGTTAATTCGAACAAATACTTGGAAACTAAAGGGCAGGAAGGGAACTGATATTCGCCAGGAAGTTTTTCGTTTTGCAATAGAAACTGGATTGTCGGTTCTTACTTTACAGAAGGAAGAGAGCAATATTGAGTCAGTATTTCATCAACTAACTAGAGAAAAATAAAATCTTATTTGGTACTATTTGCCTTTTTCTATCTTTGCCGCAGTTTTAAAAACGAACCTATTAACAGTAAAACCGTATAAAAACCAAATTCATAAAAAAATGTCATATTTATTTACCTCAGAATCGGTATCCGAAGGACATCCCGATAAAGTAGCTGATCAGATTTCAGATGCACTTATTGATTATTTCTTAGCGTATGATCCAACCTCTAAAGTAGCTTGTGAAACACTTG
>JANPGA010000225.1:0-3863 GCA_031423735.1 Bacteroidota bacterium
TTAACAGTTCCGTTTGCGCGTTATGTGGTGATGCATCAAAATGAAATTACATTTCCTTTTAAGCGTTATCAAATTCAACCTGTATGGCGTGCTGATCGTCCACAGAAGGGGAGATATCGCGAGTTTTACCAATGTGATGCAGATGTGATTGGATCTAATTCATTGTTGAATGAGTTGGAGTTAATTCAATTGTTTGATGAAGTTTTTTCTGCACTGAAGTTAAACGTAGTTGTTAAGCTTAATAACAGAAAGATTCTTTCTGGCATTGCAGAAATTATTGGTGAAGCAGATAAAATTATCGACATAACTGTTGCAATTGATAAGCTTGATAAAATTGG
Source organism: Bacteroidota bacterium (assembly GCA_031423735.1). GTDB lineage: Bacteria > Bacteroidota > Bacteroidia > AKYH767-A > OLB10 > JANXSD01. Next base: position 339 of record JANPGA010000225.1, read on the forward strand.
AGTTGAAAAAGTTAAAGAAGAGTTGCTTTCAAAAGGAGTTAGTGAAAAAGCAATTTCTCAATTAGAACCGTTGTTGTTATTTCAAGGAACGGATCAAGAGAAATTAAAATTACTGAAAGGTTTATTAGCTACTTCAACAATTGGTTTGAAAGGCATAGAAGAAATTGAAACAATTTTTGGATATACGAAAGCACTGACATTTGCTAATTGTAAATTAGAGTTTGATTTAACTTTAGCTCGAGGATTAAATTATTACACTGGAGCTATTTTCGAAGTAAAAGTTGCTGACGACCGTTCCACATTTACAAGCAGTGTTTGTGGCGGAGGAAGATACGATGATCTCACAGGAATATTTGGTTTACCAAACATGTCAGGTGTGGGAATTTCTTTTGGTGCGGATCGTATTTATGATGTGTTGGAAGAAGCAAATCTTTTTCCAGCGGAAGCAGAGTCAACAACGAAATTATTAATTGTAGATTATGCTGAAGATATTTCATTTGCATTATTGATTTTGAAAAAAATTAGGGATGCTGGGATTTCAGCTGAATTATATCCTGATGAAACAAAAAAGTTTGCAAAGCAAATGGATTATGCTGAAGCTCGAAAAATTCCTTATGTAATAATTTTAGCAGGTTCAAATTTGAATGCTAACGAAGTCACCATTAAAGATATTCGTTCTGGACAAAAGGAATCAATCTCCATTCATGAAATAGTAAATTACATCAAGTAATCACCAAAATAATTTATTAAACGAATAAGTTTAAAATAATGACACATTCAATTTCTTCGTCAGCAATTTCTTTTGATATTATCCATGCTATTTTAAAATCTAATGGCAAGCTGAATTTAAGTGAAGAGGCAGTAAATAAAATTACAAAGTGTAGGGCTTACTTAGATAAAAAGTTAGAAGGTAACGATTCAATTTACTACGGTATCAATACAGGTTTTGGTTCGTTGTATAACAAATCAATTTCTAAAGATGATCTTGGTCAGTTGCAAGTGAATTTAATGATGTCGCATGCATGTGGAGTAGGTGAGGAAGTCCCGGCAGAAATTGTAAAGTTGATGTTGTTTTTAAAAATCCAGGGATTGTCGTATGGCAATTCAGGTGTGCAAGTTGAAACTGTAAAATTACTAATTGAGTTTTTTAATAATGATATTCTTCCTGTAATTTATGAGCAAGGATCATTGGGTGCATCAGGAGATTTAGCACCATTAGCTCATCTTTGTTTGCCGTTAATTGGTTTAGGTGAAGTCACAGTTAATGGTGTGAAGATGTCTGGTGCAGAAGCATTAAAGAAATTTAATCTTCAACCTGTTCAATTGCGTTCTAAAGAAGGTTTGGCATTATTGAATGGAACACAATTTATGAGTGCATATTCTGTTTGGTCTATTCTTCAAGCTAAACGTTTAGAAAGAATCTCAGACATCATTGGCGCTTTATCACTAGAAGGATTTGACGGTCGTATTGAACCGTTTCATGAATTGATTCATGCTATTCGACCGCATACAGGGCAAATACAAACGGCAAAACGTTTTCGTGAACTATTAAGTGGTAGTGAATTGATTGCTCATCCAAAAGAGCACGTACAAGATCCTTATGCGTTTCGTTGTATTCCACAAGTTCATGGAGCTTCCAAAGACGCAATTGAGTTTATAGCGAAATCTTTTACTACTGAAATTAATTCTGTTACTGATAATCCAACAATATTCCCTGATGAAGATTTAATTATTTCTGCTGGTAATTTTCACGGACAACCTTTAGCATTGCCATTAGATTTTCTTGCAATAGCATTAGCGGAACTAGGAAGTATCAGCGAACGTAGAACCTATCAATTGATAAGTGGTTTAAGAGGGCTACCTGCATTTTTAGTAGCAAATCCAGGATTAGATTCTGGCTTTATGATTCCACAGTATACTGCTGCTTCTATTGTAAGTCAGAATAAACAATTATGTACTCCAGCTTCTGTTGATTCAATTGTTTCATCAAACGGACAAGAAGATCATGTGAGTATGGGATCAAATGCTGCTACCAAATTATATCGCGTTGTAAATAATTTAGAAAAAATTCTAGCTATTGAGTTGATGAATGCATCTCAAGCATTACACTTTCGTAGGTCATTAAAAACTTCATCAAAGCTTGAGTTGATTCTAACTGCATATCGTAAGGAAATTCCCATAGTTGAAAAAGATCGTGTATTGTATCTTGATATACATCGAAGCATTGAGTTTCTACGTAATTTTAATTTTGAAAGTATCATCGCATAAATTTTCATTTTCAATTAATATATTTTATACTAAAATCAAATTGTCAAAAATATTAGTCATAGATGATGAAATCAAATTGCGAGATTTGCTAGCTCGTATTATTGGTTTGGAAGGATATGATGTTATTGTTGCTGATACATTCAAAGCAGGACTAAAAAAATTAGAATTACATCAGTTTGATGCAGTACTGTGCGATGTTAAATTACCTGATGGAAATGGTGTGGATTTAGTTAAGGTTATAAAAGGTAAATTTCCGCTTACTGAAGTTATCTTGCTTACAGCATATGGAAATATTCCTGATGGTGTACAGGCTATAAAAAATGGAGCTTTTGATTACATCACTAAAGCTGATGATAATAATAGAATAATTCCGTTAATAAGTAGAGCAGTAGAGAAAGTAGCTTTAAATAAAAGAATTGTGTCACTTGAACAAAAGGTTGCTCAGAAATATTCTTTTGATGCTATTATTAGTAAATCCAAAAGTATTTCTTTTGCGATTGAGTTAGCAAAAAAAGTTTCTCCAACGGATACTTCTGTATTACTATCAGGTGAGACAGGCACTGGTAAAGAAGTTTTTTCGCAAGCGATTCATCAAGCAAGTTTAAGAAAAGAAAAGCCGTTCGTCGCCTTAAATTGTTCTGCTTTCAGTAAAGATTTATTAGAGAGCGAAATGTTTGGTTATCGCATTGGCGCATTTACAGGTGCTGTACGAGAGAAAAAAGGTCTTTTTGAAGAGGCAGATGGAGGCACTTTATTTTTAGATGAGGTTGCTGAGATGGCAATTGATCTTCAAGCAAAACTATTACGTGTAATTGAAACAGGCGAATTTTTTAAAGTAGGTAACAGTGTTCCAACAAAGGTTAATGTACGAATTATTGCAGCAACCAATAGAAATTTACAAACTGAAATAGCTAATCAACATTTCAGATCTGATTTGTTTTATCGTCTTGCTGTATTTCAAATTTCACTTCCAGCACTTCGTGAACGTTTAGCCGACTTAGAACCACTCGTTCATCATTTTATTACATTGTTTTCAGCAAAGACAAACAAACGAATCGATATTATTGAACCTGAATATTTAGAAGCTCTCAAACAACATGAATGGAACGGTAATATTCGTGAATTGAAAAATGTAATTGAGCGTAGTGTAATTCTTTGTAATGATATAATAACTTTTTCCTCTTTACCTTCTGAATTTCAAACAAATCAAATTACAAAATCCTCTGATAAGATATTGTCTGCTTTTGATTTAGCAAG
>JANPGA010000226.1:0-3089 GCA_031423735.1 Bacteroidota bacterium
CAAATTATAAATTCAACTATTACAGGATCGGGTGTTTCTGTTTCACCAGGGGTACAACAGCCTTATGAAATTTCAGTAGTGTTGGGGTTGGAAACTTCTAATGAAATATTTCTAAATATTTCAACTTATCCAAATCCAACAACTAATTATTTAATATTGGAGACCAATAATTATGTGAATGAAAATTTGATATATAAACTTTATGACAATACTGGAAAAACATTGGTTAGTAAAAAAGTCAATGATAACAAATCAGCAATTTCTATGATAAGCTTTCCAACTGGAATCTATTTCTTAAATGTATTTAAAAATAATAAAGCAATTCAGTCTTTTAAAATAAATAAAACAAACTAATATGAAAAAAGTAATTGCAATTTTTGTAGCATTTTTAATATCCACAAATGTTTCTTCTCAAGCACCGCAAAAAATGAGTTACCAAGCAGTAATTCGAAATAGTAGTAACGCGTTAATTACCTCTTCTCCGATAGGAATGCGCGTAAGTATTTTGCAAGGATCGGCATTTGGATCACCTGTTTACGTTGAAACGCAAACTTTAACAACAAATGCAAATGGCCTCGCAACTTTAGAAATTGGAGGTGGAACCATTGTCACTGGAATATTTTCTAATATCAACTGGGGAGTAGGACCATATTTTATAAAAACCGAAACAGACCCAACTGGTGGAACGAATTATAGTATATCAGGAACATCAGAATTATTAAGCGTTCCTTATGCATTATTTTCTGCAACAACAACTAGTGGGTTCTCTCATTATGTAGGAGAACTTTATCAAGGAGGAATTATTGTTTCTGTTTGGAAAGTAAGTGGAGTTGAACATGGATTAATTGCATCATTAACTGATGTTTCTGCCTCTTCAAATTGGAGTAATGTATCATCGCAAATAGGTCTATCAGCAGAAAGTTTTAGAGATGGACAGACCAATACAAATTCTATTTTAAACCAATCAGGACATATCTCAAGCGCCGCTCAGATATGCGATAGCTATTCTTCTTTAGGATACAATGACTGGTATTTACCTTCTATTTGGGAATTAGGTCAATGTAATATTGCTGCATATATTATAAATGAAACATTAGGGGATGTAAATGGATTTCAAGCTGGTTTCAATATTTCTTATATTAGTTCTACGGAGACAACAAACAATGGTATTTGGATGCAAAATTTCCATTATTCAAGTTCTGGAAATGGGGCAAAAAACACCTTTGGAAGAGTACGTGCAGTTAGAAAATTTTAATTCTAAATTCCGAATATTTAACATCGAAGTATTGAATAGCAAAGTCTTCAATATTGAGTGAATCCTTACTCAAAACCTCCATTTTCACCTTTTTTGACTATTTTAACCGAATCATTTTTCAATGATTTTCTATGACAAACCAAAACCCTGAGCAACTTGCTCGTGATAACATTGACAAGCAGTTAATTGCTTGTGGATGGGTTATACAAGGTATTCGGCAGATTAATTTGAATGCTGGAGTTGGTGTTGCTGTTAAGGAATACGTGACTGATGTTGGTCCTGCGGATTATGTTTTATTTGTTGAGGGGAAGCCTTGTGGGGTGATTGAAGCCAAGCGAGAAGAAGAAGGGCATCGAATGAATGTACACGAAGGACAAGGTGAACAATATGCAAATGCTAAACTCAGACATCTCAAAAATGAACCTTTGCCTTTTGTGTATATCAGTACTGGTGAAGTAACAAGGTTTACCGATTTTACAGATCCTAAACCTAGGGCAAGAGAGGTCTTTAGCTTTCACCGTCCAGAAACTTTAAAAGATTGGGTAAATAGAGAAAAATCACTTCGAAAGAGATTATTTGATCTCCCAGCTTTGCAGATTGATGGTTTACGTGATTGTCAGATTAATGCTATCACAAAATTAGAGGCTTCGTTTAAAGAAAATCGACCAAGAGCATTAATTCAAATGGCGACTGGTTCTGGTAAAACATTTACTGCAATTACTGCAATTTATCGTTTGCTGAAATATGCAAAAGCTAAGCGTGTTTTATTTTTAGTAGACACAAAAAATTTAGGAGAACAAGCGGAGCAGGAATTTATGTCGTTTGTGCCAAATGATGATAACAGAAAATTTACTGAATTATACAGCGTTCAACGACTCAAATCAAGTTACATCGCATCGGATAGTCAAGTTTGTATTAGTACGATACAAAGATTGTATTCGGTATTAAAAGGAACTGAATTAGAAGACAGTGCCGAAGAAGAAAACCCTAACGAACGCAAATATCAACCCAAAGAAATTCCACCAATTGAGTACGATCCAAAAATGCCAATTGAGTTTTTTGATTTTATTGTGATTGATGAATGTCATAGAAGCATATATAACCTTTGGAAGCAAGTATTGGAATATTATGATGCTTTTGAAATTGGTTTAACTGCCACTCCCGATAAACGAACCATTGGTTACTTCGATCAAAATTTAGTAAGTGAGTATTCGCATGAAATGGCGGTTGCTGATGGTGTTAATGTAGGTTATGATGTATTTCTAATTGATACCAAAGTATCCCAACAAGGTGCAACACTTTGGAAAGGTGAATATATAGAACAACGTGAACGATTGAGCAGAAAGAAGCGAATGGAATTGCAAGATGAGGATGAAAATTACTCGAAGCAGCAATTGGATAAAGATGTAGTAAATCCTAATCAGATAAGAACCATCATTCGTACTTTCAAAGAAAATTTGCCAAGTATCTTTAAAGATCGTTACGATAAAAATGGAAATTTTGAAGTTCCAAAAACTTTAATTTTTGCAAAAACAGATAGTCATGCTAATGATATTATTGATATAGTAAGAGAAGAATTTGCTGAAGAAAATAAATTTTGTAAAAAGATAACTTACAGAAGTGTTGAAGATCCTAAAACCGTTCTTGGCCAGTTTCGAAACGATTATTATCCGCGGATAGCCATGGCTAAAGTTGTGAAATCCTCAAATCAACTAGAGGGCGGAGAATTTGATTGTGCGCCAAAGAACAAGAACGCATGAGTTAAATGCGGAGATGGTAGGCAAGCGACAAAGAGGGGAGTGCCTACTTTGTGCCTTCACATCACCAAGTGTAG
>JANPGA010000227.1:0-7851 GCA_031423735.1 Bacteroidota bacterium
AATTTATAGTTATGTTCTGTTTTAGGATATTATTGACATCAATCATAAACTATAAAACAACAATAATGTCTTTTACAAAAAACCAAATATATACGAACTCAATCAAAAAACCACCTAAAAATCCAACATAAACTTGAGAAGGAGTATGAGCATTCCGTTTTAAACGCGCCCAACCTAAGATTCCTGCTAAAACAGCAATCAACATTAGTGTTAAAACCATATTTACATGATAAATTTGAGCGAATCCAACCATTAAACCCATCAAACCACCAATTCCCATCATATGAATACTTACCTTCCATTTTAAATTAACGATAAATGCCCATATAATTGACAATAAACCTCCGCCAACCATAAATGCAAAAATACGTGGAATTGGTAATTTTAGTAATAAAAAAACAGAAGCGATATAACATACAAGTGTTACAATAAATGGCCAATGACGATGCTCACGGACAGGCATCTCTATGGATCCTATTTTGCCTTGTTTTAACAACGACCATGCTCCTAAACCTGGAAAAACAGTAGTACTTATAAAAACAACTAGGTAAATAAATTTTTGCAAAACTGGTGAAGTTGCGAAACTTAAATAAGACCCTGAATTCAATATTAACCACGTTGCATACAGAGGCATAAGTAGCGGATGTAAAACAATGGCAAATGCTCTTGCAATTTTGCTACCTATCATCTTTTAAAATCTTCATATGTTATAATTCTTTACGCAAACGCGCAACAGGAATATTTAATTGTTCGCGATACTTTGCAACCGTTCTTCGAGCAATATTATATCCTAATTTATTTAAAATTTCCATCAACTTTTCATCAGGTAAAGGATGCATCTTTTCTTCCGAGGCAATCGCATCTGATAATATTCTTTTTATCTCTCTACTTGATGCTTCTTCACCGCTATCAGTTGCTAATCCTTCCGAGAAGAAATATTTTAAAAGAAATGTTCCATAGGGTGTTTCCACATATTTACTATTTGCCACACGAGAAACTGTTGAAATATCAAGACCAACCATTTCAGCAATATCTTTTAAAATCATCGGACGAAGAAAGCGTTCATCTCCTTGTTGAAAATACTCATGCTGATAATTTAAAATTGCACTCATCGTAGTTAACAAGGTATGTTGACGTTGTCGTATTGCATCAATAAACCATCTTGCTGCATCAATTTTTTGTTTGATAAAAACAACTGCCTCTTTTGTTGCCTTATTCTTTTTATCTTTCGAGTAGGATTGTAACATTTCTTGAAAAGACCTGCTAATTCTCAAATCAGGATCGTTTCGAGAATTTAAATTCAGCTCAAGGATTCCATCCGTTAAAGTAATAATAAAATCAGGAATAATTTGTTGTGAGGTTCTTGTATCTTCTGCAGAACCTCCACCAGGTCGGGGATTTAATGATAAAATTTCCTCAATAGCTTCTTTTAATTCTTCATCATTAAGATCAAGAGTACGTTGAATTTTTTCATAATGCTTTTTCGAAAACTCCTCCATAAAGTCCTTAAGGATTTTATAAGAAACTTCATGTGGATGATTCTCTTGCTTTTTCCGTTCTAATTGCAACATTAAACATTCTCGCAAATCACGAGCTGCAATTCCTGGAGGATCTAATGATTGAATAATCTTTAAAGTAGCTTCTAACTCCTCAGGATTTGTTTGAATGTTTTGTGTAAATGAAAGATCATCTGCAATCGCGTCTAAATCACGTCGTAAATAACCATCATCATCAAGACTACCAATTAAATGTTGTGCCAACAAATAATGATGATTATCAAATGGCAACAATCCTAATTGTGCTAACATCGTATCTTGAAAAGAAACACTAACAGTAATTGGTGTTTCAGGTCGTTCATCATCTGCAGAAGTATTATTTGCACTTAATTTATAATACGGCACATCATCATCTTCAATATAATCGGCAATATCTATATCGTCTTCTTTCTTTATGCTTTCCTCTTCACGTTCATCTGCATAATCATCTTGAACTTCCGTTTCTTCATCATTAACTTCAGCTTCTTCACCTTCTGTATTTGCTTCTTCTTCGGCAATATCATCGGGTGTTCCTTCTTCTAATGCAGGATTTATTTCCAATTCTTCTTTGATTCGTTGCTCCAAAGATGCAGTAGGCACCTGCAATAATTTCATAAGCTGTATCTGCTGAGGAGATAGCTTCTGTAATAATTTTTGATGAAGGCCTTGTTTTAACATTGACTATTGAGAATGGTTTTACAAATTAAAGTACGAAATTAAGAAAGGATGGCATAAAATGATCTTCTTTTCAAATTTGCTTGATTTTTTTTAGCAATCAATGATTAGAAGCTCTTTCTACTGATCACGAATCTAATGAGTGAAATGTAATACAAGAAAGGTTAAAATTGATACAATTACATGTGAATGTATAATTTTTGTCGATGAACAGGAAATTTTAACATGTAAACTATCATTATTGAAATAGAAACATTAATTTTATTCTTAAAGATTGTGAGAATAAACCTATTGTATTATTATTTTGAAGCAACCTTTTTAAGTAAAAAAGGTCTTGTTTATGAATTATCAAATAGCATTTGCGTCCAAAAACAATGAAACACCTACTTATTATATTACTTTTTGCTTTATTAACAAGCTGTTCAAAAGACACTTCAACTCCTCAAATTCGTTTTAAAGGGACAATTGGTGTTCAAGGATTTACAACTTTTCAATACGGAACACATTTAATAAGCAATGGGAAAACTTTTTATACCCTTAAAAGCCAAACTATTAACTTAAACAATTATCTCAACCAAACCATTACTATATCTGGTAATTTTGTAGAAGGTTACCCTATAGATGGTGGACCTGAGTTTATTGATGTAACATGTGTACAAATAAATTAAAATGCAACGTGTATTTGGTGAGATGATTTTTTAAGGATCTATTTTTTCTATTTTTACTACGGAAACAAATCCTTAATTTTAATTGCCTCACTAATGCCCTTTACTTCATTTGGATTGGCTACTTCATTACTTAAAGAGTTAGCTATTCAAAACTATATACAGCCATATCCTATACAGGAGGCTGCAATTCCTGCAATATTAAATAGAAAAGATGTACTTGGAATTGCCCCAACTGGTTCTGGAAAAACAGCGAGCTATGTTTTGCCCATTTTAATGAATCTTCAAAAAGGTACGTTATCAAAAAACCGACACGTTAATGTATTAGTATTAGTTCCTACACGCGAGTTAGCAGTACAAGTAATGGAGGTTTTTAAAATATTTGCTGCTGCTTTACCAATTCATATAAAACCATTGGCAGTTTTTGGCGGGGTTTCTATTAATCCGCAAATGATCGCTCTTCAAGGTGTAAATGTTTTAATTGCAACTCCGGGAAGATTATTAGAATTAGTAGAATCCAACGCTGTTCATCTTACAGAAATAGATACTCTTGTTTTAGATGAAGCAGATAAAATGTTAAATATGGGTTTTAAAGATGAAATGAGTCGGATAATTTCTCTTTTACCGTTGAAGCGACAAAATTTATTATTCTCTGCAACTTTAAGTGATGATTTAAATACTATTCATCAATTACTTTTAAAAGATCCACTTGTTATAAAAATTGCCCCTGAAAGCAACAATATAGATTTAATAATACAAACTGCTTATCAAATAGCGGAAGAAAATAAGGGACCTCTTTTAAGATACTTAATTAAAAATTTAAATTTAACTCAGGTTTTAGTTTTTACATCGTCGGTATACAAAGCAGATAACGTTGCGGATAAATTGCGTAAAAATGGAATTGATGCGGAAGCTATTCACAGCAAAAAAAGTCAAGGAGCGAGAACTGATTCATTAAAGAAATTTAAAGCAGGTTCTCTTCGCATTTTAGTTGCTACAGATTTAATGTCGCGTGGAATAGATATTCAATCATTGCCTGTTGTTATCAATTATGAATTACCACGATCTCCCAAAGATTATATTCATCGTATTGGAAGAACAGGACGTGCTGAGTCGAGTGGTGAAGCCATCTCCTTTATTACTCCTGAAGATGAGCATCATTTTAAGGTTATTCAGAAAAAAATGGGGAAGTTAGTGACTATGATAAATAGCGATTCATTAGATTTCAAAACAGCAAAATAATCTTTCTTTACTTTATACAGTTTTTATTATTACTAAAAATCTTCTGTTTATAAGTGATAATAAATGGGTTTACGTACATCCAATATTCTGAATATCTTCGTGATAATTAAATTTTTTATTGAAACGAATGAAAACTCAAAATAAGAATATTAAATTACTTTGGTTGGCTGCCATTTTATTCATTTGCTACTTTATAACTGGATGTGTTATCCACAAAGATTATGGGTATACATGGGATGAAGAAACAAGCCATACTAATGGAGTAGTTGCCTATAAATATGTTGGTAAAATATTCGCACCAGCTTCCATTAAAAATGATGCTTCAATGGATTCTGTTCCAGAATTTAAGGATTGGAAAGATTGTGATTATGGTGTTGTATTTGAACTGCCTGCAGTAATACTTGAAAAAAAATTAAATCTCACAGACACAAGAGATATTTATATTTTTCGACATCTCCTTGTTTTTATTGTTTTCAGCATTTCAATAATTTTCTTTTATCTCGTAATTCTCAACCGACACAAAGATCATTTATGGGCATTAATTGGAAGTTTAATGCTTATCGTTTCTCCTCGAATTTTTGCTGATAGTTTTTATAATTCAAAAGATCTTGTTTTCTTATCATCCTGCATTATCGCTATTTATTTTATCTATCGATTGTTCGATAAATTAACGTTATCAAGAGCCATACTTGCTGGACTATTTTGTGCAGCTGCAATTGGACTAAGAGTTCTTGGGATATTATTACCATTTGCCACCTTCTTTTGTATTTTTTTGTTAGCGGGTAAAAGTGGAGATATAAAAAATTATTTTACAACTAACCGCAAACCTATCATTGGATTTGTTTTGTCATGCATGGTTTTTACTTATATCTTATTCCCCTTTCTTTGGGAAAACCCTGTGATGAATCTTGCAAGGGTATTTATTAATATGAGTCGTTTTAGATGGTATAGCACTGTAACATTTATGGGTGAGTTAATAGATGCAAAAAAATTGCCATTTACTTATGCTCCTGTATGGATCGCCATCACTACTCCTCCTGTATTTTTATTGCTATTTATCACTGGAGCAATCATTACAATTAAACAACTTTTCAAAAGTTTTCCTTGGTTAGTTAATACTTCTGATTCAACAAAAGACCTATTTGCGTTAGGCTTCTTTTTTGGACCTGTTCTTATGATTATCTTTCTTCATTCAGTAATTTATGATGGATGGCGTCATCTTTATTTTATTTATCCTGCCTTAATATTGATCGCCATTAAAGCATTAACCTTCGTTTATGAATTTATCAAAAAAAGTGCACAACGAATTATTCTCTTAACAAGTATTTCTGGAATTATTGGATATTATATTTACATCCTTTGCCTTTTACATCCTTATCAAGCTGTATATTTTAATTCCTTTGCTGGCAATACAAAATTTGTTTTCAATAATTACGATATGGATTATTGGAGTTTATCGTATTTAAGAGGGTTAGAGTATATTGTGAGTCATGATACCTCCTCTAGTATTACTGTGAAGTTTAATGGAAATCCTAAGCCCTATTTTCTACTTCCAGCATCAGATCGTAAAAGAATAATTAGCGTTGAATCCCTTTATGATGCCACTTATTTTATGACAGAATATAGGAAACATCCAGGAAACTACCCCTATAAAAATGAAGTACATGCTGAATATGCTGGAGATCTTAAAATTTGCAGCGTTTTTAAAATGAAATAACCATACTATTTTATTTCTAAGCAAGAGCTGTATTTCAAATATCTATCACAAGAATTATAAAAATAGTTTACATCCTGTGCAGTAAATAATAGTGCTTGCTTTTCTGAAATAGTATATTTAATTCTTTTCAGACAACTATTTCGACTTCTAAGGTCTAATTGATATTAAAGAAAATTGTTAGCAACAGATCAATAATATTAAAATTAGCTCTATGAAGAAATTACTTTTAATACAGCTTTTTATTGGTACCACTTTGATAAACTTCTCCTGCAAAAAAGAGGAGAGTTCAGAGATCGCACCTCAACAAGGAATCTACTTTGCCAAAGTAAAACTTATTATCAAAAACAATTGTACCACAGGCTGTCATAGTCCTTCAACAGGCAATCTTACTGGCCTGCCTATAATCCTTGATAATGATTCTGATATTGTATTACACGCTCCGTCAATAAAAGCGTCGGTTATCGATCCTATTTCGCTTTACAATAAACGCATGCCTAAAACAGGTTCGCTTTCCACAACCGAAATAAATGATATTGAAAAGTGGTTTTCTCTTGGAGGAAAAAGTACCGATTAATTTTTATTAACTACAATTTTACAATAGAAAATTATTTATTAATCTGATATTTAAAAATCACTAACGCTATTAAAAGCATCTTAAAACTAAATAGCGTTAATGATTTTAACTATCTACAATTACTACTAAAGAAGAACAATTTTCTGAATTACTATTTATGAATCATATTTTCTTCCTCTCTCCAAGTATGATCCGCTGAGATATATCCAGATCCATAAAAAAAGTAAAACACAAGCATCCCTAAAACGATAATTGAAAATATAAATTCAGTTTGAGCTAAGGTTCCAAGATTATTATTTACTAGGAATACTGCTCCCAATAAAATTGGAATTTGTAATATCACTGACAGTCTTGTAAACAAGCCAATCGCAATAAATAATCCTCCAGCCAAATGAACCAAAGCAATATAATGTGCCAATGCAAATGAAAGCCATGGGAATTTACTTTGTGCAAGCATATGTTGCAATTCTTCGGTATGACTAATAAAATAAACTCCCTTGAAGAATATTACAATACCTAATACTATTCGAAATAAGTCAATCATTGTTGGATGATGTTTGTCTGACCAATTATCGATACTATTGAACATTTTCATTTTACCCCCCGTTTTTAATTATTGTTTGAATAATGATATTAAAGGTAACGACTTTCAAAGGGGATAAGTATGAAGATTGCTCCATACTGTATTGAAAACGTCAAAATTCTATCTGAGTGGAAAAAATGTGGAGATGAATTTTAATAATAAATCTTGCAAAGACGCAGAGTGGGTTGCTCGCAGAGGCGCAAAGTCGCTAAGTGGTTTAATGAAAAATGCCACTTCATTTTATGAAATGGCATTTTAATTATCATGCTAATAGTTGTTAAAATTCCGCATTTTTTGGTGTTCTTGGGAAAGGAATTACATCTCTGATATTACTCATTCCTGTTACGAATAAAATTAATCGTTCGAATCCTAATCCAAAACCAGCATGGGGACATGTTCCAAATTTACGTGTTTCTAAATACCACCATAAATCATGTTCAGGAATATTCATTTCTGTCATGCGTGTAAGTAATTTTTCATGATTTTCTTCTCGCTGCGAACCACCAATAATCTCACCAATCCATGGAAATAAAACATCCATTGCTCGAACTGTTTTTCCATCCTCATTTTGTTTCATGTAAAACGCTTTGATATGCTTTGGATAATCTGTTAAAATTACTGGACCACCAAAATGACTTACTAAAAAGTTCTCATGTTCTTTTTGCAAATCAGTTCCCCACTCTACAGTAAATTCAAACTTACTAAGGTTTGGCACGAGTACTTCAATCGCTTCTGTATACGTCATTCGTTTGAATGGATTTGCTAAAACAGATTGTAATCGACCAATTAATTCTTTATCATATAAATTATTTAAAAACTCAATATCATCATAACAATGTTCAAGAGCATAGGCAATTAAA
>JANPGA010000228.1:0-2495 GCA_031423735.1 Bacteroidota bacterium
GATTACGGAACACTAATTGCCTACAGGAATGCTGGAGGGTATGGAATTCGTATTGATGAAGGATCTTCTTATCAAGGTGTAAAGATTTCTCCATTTTTTGATTCGATGCTTGCTAAAGTTACTGCTCAAGGACGAACATTAACTGGGGCTAGCAAGAGGATGTATCGAACACTTTTAGAGTTTCGAATTCGAGGTGTTAAAACAAATATTCCCTTTCTTGAAAATGTAATTACGCATCCAGTTTTTCAAGATGGGAAAGCTACAGTAAAATTCATAGAAAAATATCCTGAATTATTTCATTTTAGAAAGAAGCAAGATAGTGGAACAAAAGTTCTAAAATATTTAGCAGATGTGTTAGTAAATGGGAATCCCGATGTTACTAAAATTGATCGTTCAAAATTATTTTCGGCCGCACGCATTCCTAGTAATAGCAGACATGAAATTCCAGCAAGTGGATCAAAACAATTGTTAGATACATTAGGTCCTGAGAAATTTGCTCAATGGTTAAAAACGGAGAAGCAAGTTAAATTTACGGATACAACTTATCGTGATGCGCATCAAAGTTTACTCGCTACTCGTGTACGTACAACGGATATGCTTGCTGTTGCAAGAAACTTTGCATTACATCAACCACAACTTTTTAGTATGGAAGTGTGGGGTGGGGCAACGTTCGATGTTGCATTGAGATTTTTGCATGAATGTCCGTGGAAGCGTTTGCAGTTATTGCGTGAAGCAATTCCAAATATTTGTTTTCAGATGTTAATTAGAGGAAACAATGCAATTGGTTATGCAGCCTACCCTAATAATTTAGTCGAGAAATTTATTGAGGAAAGTTCAAAAAACGGAATTGATATTTTCAGAATTTTTGATTCCTTAAACTGGACAAAAAGCATGGCGGTTAGCATCAATGCTGTACGCGAACGCACAGGAGGAATTGCCGAAGCATGCATTAGTTACACAGGTGATATTCTTGATCCTAAAAAAACTAAATATTCTTTAAAATATTATCTAGATCTTGCTCGTGAGCTGGAAGATATGGGAGCTCATATTCTTGGTATAAAAGATATGGCAGGATTACTAAAACCTTATGCAGCAGAACTTTTAGTGAGTGAATTAAAAAAAATAATTTCTATTCCAATTCATTTACATACGCATGATACTGCATCGGTACAATGTGCCACTTATTTAAAAGCTATTGAAGCAGGTGTTGATGTTGTTGATGTTGCATTAGCTTCAATGAGTGGTTTAACTTCACAACCTAATTTTAATAGTTTAGTTGAGTCGTTACGTAATACGCCGTATGCTGCTGATGTTGATATTAATTCATTAAACGAACATTCGAATTATTGGGAAACAGTTCGTGAGTGGTATTATCCTTTCGAGAGTGGATTAATGGCAGGAACAGCGCAAGTATATGATCATGAAATTCCAGGAGGGCAATATTCCAATTTAAAACCGCAAGCAATCTCATTAGGCTTAGGCGATAAAATGGAAGAGATAAAAAAAGCGTATGAAGATGTAAATAATTTATTTGGTGATATAGTAAAAGTAACACCGAGTTCGAAAGTTGTTGGTGATATGGCGCTATTTATGGTGAGTAATAATTTAAGTAATGAAGATGTTTTAACTAGAGGTGAATCGTTAAGTTTTCCTGAGTCAGTAAAATCATTTTTTAAGGGAGATCTTGGTCAGCCGCATGGTGGATTTCCCAAGGCGATACAAAAAATAATTTTGAAAGAGGAAGAAGCTTATACTGACTTACCAAATGCGCATTTGAAGCCGCTTGATTTTGATAATGAACTTTCCGATTTTAAAATTCGTTACGGTAATACCGTGAGTGATCTTGATTTTTTATCATGGAAATTTTATCCAAAAGTTTTTGAAGAGTATCATGATTTTCAAAAACAATTTGGGGATGTTAGTCAGGTGCCAACTCCTGCTTTCTTTTTTGGGATGCAAAATAATCAAGAAATTTTAGTGGAGATTGGAAGGGGAAAAAATATTTTGATTCGATTACTTTATGTTGGAGAGGTGGATGAGAATGGGCATCGTTCTGTTTACTTCCGATTGAATGGCCAAACAAGATCAATTGACGTATTGGATAAAAAGGCATCTGTAAAAAAAGTAAGTCATAAAAAAGCAAATGGAGAAAATCAGATAGGAACGTCTCTTCAGGGAATGTTAAGTAAAGTCTTTGTGAAAGTTGGTGAAGAGGTAAAACGCAATACTCCACTCTTTACAATTGAAGCCATGAAAATGGAAACAACCATTACAGCTACTCGTGATTTCAAAATTAAATCTATTGAGCTTTCTGGTGGGACTTTAGTTGAATCGGATGATTTGGTAATGGAGGTGGAATAAAATGTTGCTTTGCTATTTTCTTAAGATAAAAAAGTCTTAAAGAACTATATTATTTTTTCTTATGATTGACAAAAAAGTTTCTTTTTCCTCATTTGATAATTTAATAATTGTAAAAAAATTCTCTACTTTCCCTT
>JANPGA010000229.1:0-9044 GCA_031423735.1 Bacteroidota bacterium
ACAAGATTAAAAGGACATAAATTTGATTTCCTCCTGATCTACGCTAGTTGATAAATAAATTCAAACTAAAAAATTGGAAAATTACTATTGCCGTATTATAAGTCAGAAATTATTATGCTCCTAAACATAGGTTAACCAATATTTATATCGAAATAAAATTGAAAAACAAATGAATAAGTTAAATTAAACTGTGTTTTCAAATAAATTTTAATGTTTTTTAATATGCCCAATCAACATGACTCACAGGTAATCTATTTAATTCTGATTTTAGTTGTTTCCATTCGGGTAAAAAATGATTCATGTAAGCTATAAATTTGTCATTATGATTCCGCTCCTTTAAATGTACCATTTCGTGGACCACAATATATTCAATACACTGAATTGGTTTTTTTACTAATTCGAAATTCAAGCAAACACGTTTTTTTTCTTCATTGCAAGTACCCCATTTCGTCTTCATTTTCCTAATACTTAACTCAGAAACTTTCAACTTCATTTTTTTCTCCCACTGTGCAATTAAATTAGTTGAAACTTCTTGTAATTGTTCCCGATACCAATTATCTAAAACCTCTTTACGTTTTTCTATATTACTTCCTGGTCTAACATAGAGCTCAATAGTTTTGTGAGTAAGGTTAACCACAGGAACTGTATCTAATTCGATAACTTTTAATAAATATCGTTTACCAAAATAATAATGGCTCTCTTTTGTTAAGTATTCTCTAGGAGCTTCGCGTTTTTGATTTAATATTTTTGTTTGTTGTTTTTTTATCCAACTCAATTTCGAAATAGCGTAAATTCGAATAGTGTCAAGTTTCATTTTTATAGGAGCTGCAATTCGCACCCTACCTTTTGGTGGGTAAACGCTTAGATGCAAATTTTTAATGTTCTTTTGCTCTACTTCAATACTAATGCTTCCTAACTGAATATGCTCCATTAGTATTCGGTTTGCTTTTCTATTATTGCAAAAATGCGTTCTACTTCAGTTTCGTCTTTCAAAATTTCATACAAACCTGCTTTTATCATATTTTCTCTTGGTGCATTTCCCCTCCATGCATCTGGTTTTATTTCTAAAATCTTAGCGTGAATTTGCATTGCCAATTCTTCATTTTTACCAAGGTTATTATACAATGCCCTTTGTCCGTTTGTCTTAATTCGGTCTGGTGTAGAATCTGTTTTACCGGCATTTACTTTGGCAACCAATTCTGCTATTCGTTTTAAATATTCTTCGTATTCAAGAGCATTTTCTTTGCGTTGTTTAATTATTTCATCTAGCAAAACACTCATTTCATTGAAAAACGCAGGGTCTAATAAATGGTCCTTTATTATTTTCTGCCTTACATTATTTTCGATGGTTTCTGCAACAGCTTGCTTACTTCCCTTTATACCACCTGGCATACTGTAAATCGCATCTGCTATCCCGGATTTTGTGATAATTTCCAATAGAGATAACTCTCCAAAATTAGATATCACTTTTGAATCGTCTGCTTGAATATAGTTATCAATCAGATGACGCATATCTGCTTCATAAGTTTTCAGATCCAAGGTTTCGCCACTTGCCATCCGTATTACTTCTCGTAGCTTTATATATTTATCTACTGATTTATTGATGTCTTCTATTTCTTTTGGAGAAAAACCTGCTTCTTCTAATTCAGAAATAATGTTTGCATATGCACGAATTAGTGAAACGGTTGCTTTGTATAATGCAGTTCGCCTAATTTCTGTGTCTTTTAAATCTTCTGGTATTTCTGTATTTCCGCAGAAGTAACGTATGTATTCTTGATCATTTTTAGGAGGCAAAACTGGTTCACATAGCAGATGAATTTCTTCTAAGGCATTTTCTAAGCGTTCCCTTCCCTGCTTTAGTCTATCTTTTAATAATATTTCACAATCTTCTTTTTTAAATTGATCGTAATCTAATTCGGAGGTATAAACCTGTATGGCTCCTGTGCCATCTTCATTCACTAAATTCTTAAACAGATCTTTATAATCAACAATATAACCTACCTCTTTATCTTCAGTATCTAAACGGTTAACCCTGCAAATTGCTTGAAACAATCCATGATCACGCATTTTTTTATCTATGTAGAGATAAGTGCAAGCAGGAGCATCGAAGCCGGTCAATAATTTATCTACTACGATAAGCAATTTCATATTAGCAGGCTCTTTTACAAACTTTTCCTTTGCATTATCTTCGTAAGTTTCAGTTTTGGTTTTATTAGTTGCCGGATTAACCTCTTTTAAAAGTTCGGTGTAAGTATTATAGATGAATTCTTTTTCTGTTTCCGTATTCTCTCCGGTATCTTCTGTGGTTATATCTCTTGTAGCGGGATTGTAAGAAGTAATGATTGCACACCTATTAGCGTAAGATGATTTTTGAAATATCTCAAAATATTTAGCAGCCTCGTAAATACTTCCGGCAACTAAAATGGCATTTCCGGTACTTGAATTCAATCGTGGCTTTGTAGAAAAATCAAAGAAAATGTCGGTAGCAATTCTTTCCATGCGAGAACGCGAGCTTAGCACCTTCTGCATAGTTCCCCATTTCCTTTTCAGCTCCGATTTTTGAAAATCATTTAAACCCTTCGTTTTTGTTTCGAACCATTTATCTACTTTCTCAGGAGATGATAATTTTTGATCAATATCTCTAGCTTCATAAACTAAATCCAATACCACATCATCATCAACTGCTTCGTTGAATTTGTAGGTATGAATGTATTTTCCAAACACTTCTAAACTGGTTTTTTTATCCTGTTTTAAAAGTGGTGTGCCGGTAAAACCAATAAAAACAGCATTCTGCAACATGGCTTTCATAACTTTATGTAGTCTACCACTTTGGGTACGGTGACATTCATCAACAAAAACATATAATTCTCCAACAGTTTTTGAGGGACTACTTTTTAGCTCTTCAATAAACTTATCAAAATCTTCAACATCCTTTTTACCAAACTTGTGTAGCAAAGAACACAACAAACGAGGCGATGGTTGACTTAATTGCTGCATTAACTCCTTACCACTAGAAGTTCGTTTTAAGGGTTCGCCTACATCGTTAAATACACGCTCTATTTGTTTGTCTAATTCTGTTCTATCGGTTAACAATACAACTCTTGCATTAGGATTGTTTTCTAAAATCCATTTAGCAAGCAATACCATTACAATACTTTTTCCACTTCCTTGGGTATGCCAAATTATCCCGCCTTCTCTTCTACGTACGTGTTCTTGCGCAGCCTTTATTCCAAAGTATTGATGGTAGCGAGGTAATTTTTTAATACCTGCATCAAACAATGTAAAGTCACGAATTAATTCAAGTAATCGTGTTTTGTTGCAAATCTTAATAAGGTATTTATCAATTGGTAATAGTGTATTATCATTAACATCTTCTTTCCAACCTAAAAAATACTTTTCAGGAGTACCTATTGCCCCATATTTTAAACCTTCGGTATCATTGCCAGCCATTACTAATTGAATGGTTGAAAAGAATGGTTGAATAAATTCGGATTGTTGGTTAACGATGTTTTGGCGAATACCATCACCAATTGAAATAGTACTTCGTTTTAATTCTAAAACACCTAGTGCAATTCCATTCACATACAAAACAATATCCGGACGTTTTTCTCTATTTCCTAAAATGGTTACTTCCTCTGCAATAGCAAAATCATTTTTTTCTGGTTCATTCCAATTAATGTATTGAACAGTTTCGTACTTATCAGCTGCATTTATTTTTACAGAAGTACCATAACGCAATAATTTATAAACTTCCTTATTGTTGTTATACAGATTACGATCATTATTTCGAGCTTCAGTTTGTAAATGATAAATTGCACGTTTGCTTAATTCGACTGAATAACCAGCCTTAGCAAGATACTTTTTAAGTAACTCTTCTTCAATGTTAGTATTGTTTGTTCGCTCTTCCCAATTACCTAAATTTTCGTAACCCAATTTCTCTTGAAAAAGTTTTACAATACGGTTTTGTGTAAGACGTTCGATTTGGGCTATGTTGCTCATTATCTGAATAGTTTTAAATATTGCTCAAAAGCAAAAACTCTATTGCGTTTAAATCCGGTTAGTTCTACTAATATTTCAAGTTTTACAAAATCATTTAGTAATCTTGAAATAGTGGGCACACTTACATTTGTTGCACCGGCTATACTTTGCATATCGGTTATAGGTTGGCTATATAAATACTGTAATACATTTTTTGCCAGCATATGCTTCTTGCCAAGTGTTATAATTTTGGTTTCTACTGAAGCTCTCAACGTAATAATTTCTTTAAAAGTTTGAATAGAATTCTCAGCGGTTACTCGTATTCCCTCCAAAAAAAACTTGAGCCATTGTACTAAATCATTTTTTGTTCTTACCACTGTTAAGTTATCATAGTAGTGCTCTTTGTTTTTTTCGAAAAAATCAGATAGATATAGTGTTGGCTTTACCAATAAACCTGTACTAACCAAATAAAGGGTAATTAAAAGACGTCCAATTCTACCATTTCCATCTAAAAATGGATGTATTGTTTCGAATTGATAATGCAGTATAGCTATCTTAATTAAGTGTGGAAGATTGCTGTTTTCGCTATGAATAAATTGTTCTAAATCTGCCATGTATTCTAAAACACCTTCCTGATGTGGCGGAATGAATTTTGCGTCAGTCAAGCTGCTTCCACCAATCCAATTCTGACTTACACGAAATTTACCTGGTTGCTTGTGCTTTCCTCTTACCCCTTGCAGTAATATTTTATGAGTGTTTTTTAACAACCTATTACTTAGAGGCAGATTATTCAATTCGGTAATGGCAGTATTCATTGCTTGTACATAATTTTGTACTTCTTGCCAGTCGTCTTTTTTTTCGGGATTAATGTATTCCTCCTTTTGTACAGCTTCGTCTATGTTAGTATTTGTACCTTCTATACGGCTACTTTTTGTACCTTCTTTTAGCACGTGCATTTTTATGAAAAAATCTACATCAGGAATTAATTGGCTAAACGCATTCAATTCCCCTAGTTTTTGGTCGGCTTGGCTTAATAGCAATGCAACAGCATCGTTATCCAAATGCCATTGTGTATGAATAAGTGTTGGTTCAAAGCTCTTATATTCAAGCCTTTGAACGAATTTACCTGACTTAAAACTGCTTATATTCATTGAATGTTGAATTTGGATGCAAGTGCAAATATAGAAATTTATATTTTCATTTAAGTTGATACGTGAAATTATGGGGATTTATATTTTCATTTGGTTCCAAAATTTCTTAAATACAGATGTTGTCGTCCAACCTTCCCAACTACATAAATAATCAAATTTAAATTGCTCTTGAAATAATAGCACTACTCAGTTTTATTTAAGGCATTTAATTTGAACGAATGAAACCACATTAATTTTTAAATAACTTAAAACTTACTTGGTATCTATAAAACTCAATATTAGTTGCAACTGCTAAAGCACGCTTAATTCTTGTATCATCTTCTAAAGCAATAATTACACCTCGTACAGTTTGGTTTTCTTCTGCTAATTCTTCAAGAACATAACCCATGTAACGCTGAATTTGACCAACAACATTATCACTTGCTCGTCCCTTTTTTTTTTCTACTACTAATAATTCTTTTTTGTCTTTGCTAATGGCTAAAATGTCAATAGGACCTGTATCACTTGGGTACTGCTGACCAACTAGTGCCCCTTCTTCTGAATAAATATCATATTTTTTACCCAACTCTGTTTGATTCCAATTCTGAACTAAAAAATCTTCTAAATGTTTTTCTAATGCAAAAACAGAAGGATCTTCAATGGTTTCATCTAATGAAATTAATGTTGGCGGTTTTTTACCACCAATTAATAGGTCAATTTCACTTGCATATCTAGTAATATCCCCAACAGTACCAATAGAGCCAGTAGAATTTTTAAGATCGCTACTCATGTCTTGTCGATCAATTATAACAGGATACCATTTTACAGATCTACGATGTGGCAGAATACTTCCCGGATGGTAATAGTAATTTGAATCTATTTCACCAACATAATATTTGCCATCACCATTAGGGCAAAGAATAATGTCACCTTTGTAAATTCCTTTACAAATTGTCCACAACATACCACAAGCTAAACCTGCTGCGATTTTACTTTTGGTTGGATTTTTTGTTAACCATATTGGGATAAACTCCTTATTGAAATCTCTCCAATTATCTGGTAAATTATTGGTTAAATCTTGTGTGAAGCCAAAATCAGCACCAATAAAACCGCCATTGTAACATTCTTCGGCAAAGATGCTTTTTGAACCAAGCATTATCCGTTTATATTGTTTCATATTAAAAGCATTTTACCCGTTAATAAAACCTGCATAATAACTTGCTAAAGCATTTTGCAAATTACAATTACAAATCAATTAATATCCTACTTAATTCATTGCTGATTTTTCAACATCTTGCCAAACCCAATTTTCAGCTCTAGATTTTTCATTTATTTTAATTGTTTTCTTCATCTCATTATTAAGATATCTTCCAATGTTTAAAAAGTACATGTTGCGCATTTCCCAATTATTTTCCTGTGAAGCAAATTCGGTTAAAGAGTTGTATAATGCAAAATTATTATTCCCCAATCTTTCCATATTAGTACCAATAATATCCTGAACTGAGCGATTATTTACTTCTAAATCCATAAGCTGCACTGATTTTTTATTCTTCTTTAGGGAACGAGAAACATTTATTTTTAAGATTTTTTCGATAAATTTAATCTTTTCTGTTTCTGTAAGATTTATATCCTTCTTTTGCAATGATTTGAAATAGATAGTTGCTTTATTTGTGTAAGACTCAAAATTACAGCGAGTCCATTCACAACCAATTTCGAAAATTTTATCTACTGAAATAGTTTCTTTGAATTGATCAGCCAATATTACCACTTGGCCATTGGTGCAAGTTTGCCTATATAAAACTGGAAAATACGTAACTGTATCCATTTTCTTGTAAGAATATTCTGCAACAATTGATAGAATATATTCTTCACCAGCAATGATAAACTTTTTTTTATTTACTAATTCGAAGGACAATCGTAAATTGTTTGAAATAGGTTGATTTATTATGTTTACGCCGAGGTCAAGAGCATCAGGGGTAAATAGTTTTTTCATGCGTTGAACTGAGCCTAATATAACATTGGCAAAACTAGCATACTTGAATTTTTTAGATGATTTTTTAATTATCAATTCTTGTCCATTTATTGGAATAGATAATTGATGATATTTTGTGCGACCCTTTACTAAAGTGTGGTAAATAGCAGGAATATAAAACTCCTTTAAAGAATTAAATTTACTTGTGTTGTTAATGTTAGATATCATTTTTTTTATTTTAAATTATTTTTTTTAAACAAATCCGTATTTTACCTGTTTACATATTTTTGCATTATCCATTTTACTCATAAATTCTAATCTTGATCTATTCCCACCACTTCAATTACAACCCAAGTAGAAACTGTTATGCCATTTTCTACTCGCTGTATTTTAAAAGTATCATTTGTAAATTGGTAATTATATACAATAACTCTTTTTATTTTTAAGGAACCTATTTTGGGTTTGTTTTCAATTACTTTTAAGTGCCAAGTAATATTATATTTTGATGATGTAATTTGTAATTTATTTGGATACACTCCTGTTCTTTGCATTTCCATCATTCCTCCCATTAAGTGAGTAACAGTTATATTATCACTTAAAGCATTACTCATACCAACCTAATTTTACCAGTTAACAATTCCTGCATCATGCCTTGCTTTAGCATTTTGCATTTTGAGAGCTTTTTTTCTAATTGTTCAATCTCCATTTCAGCATCATTAATAATATTTGATACTTGTACTTGTTCTTCAATAGTTGGTGGTATTTTAATGGAAATTTTATTTAAATGGAACGGGCCAAAATTTGGTTGTGCTCCACCTGTAATTAATAAATCAATTTGATCTTTGAATAAATTAGATTTTAAAAATGCCAATAGGAAATTGTAGTCTAAATCCTTTAATGGCTTAAACCGAATAACACTTGTATTCATTACAAGAGGTAAATCTTGCTTTCTCACAACAGCAACTTTTGCATAGCTATTACCTGAACTCGCAACAACAATATCATCGGCATCTATTTCGAAATGTTTGTACATTTTATCAAACTCATCCCAAGAAATATGACGAGCAGTTCTTTCAAGATTTAAGTAACCATCAACCAAATTTGTAACATTAATAACTTTTATGCCATCGGAAGTAAACTGCCAATTTCTTAATCCTGGACCTTCTTGATACCAACACAATTGTGAAAATGGTTTTTCAATCCAATTACTTTTGAAACCATCCAATCGCTTCTTACCAACAAGTAATTGCTTAATTAACGATTGCTTTATGTTTCGCTTTTTTTCGATGAGTTTTTCGAGGCTGCTTATTAAGGAATCGGCATCGCTAAGGGCATTGGCAATGGCGGTTTGCTCAGTGAGGGTTGGTGGAATAACACAGTCAATATTATAAATTCCTTTGTTACTCAAATTAGGCGGATCTGTTCCTGCCATACTTTGCAGTAAGCCGTTGATAGTTTCAAATTTCTGAAATAAGAAATATGCATAGTCGATATCAATTTGACTTTCAACTTCTATTTTTCCAACTCTTTGGTTTAATAATGCTGGAACATCATTCTCATTGAGTTTTGCAATTTTTAATTTCCTATCAAGAAGGGGCCGAGTTAAAGCAATAACATAATCATTTTCTTTAAGAAGAAAACTTCCATAGTATTTTATTATTTCAATTGGGAGATAACTTTCATCTTCCCAAATAGCTTGATTAATTCCGACATTCGCAATCTTTAACCATTTAACTCCAGATTGTCTTGCATCATAACTTTTGAATGCTCCACCACCAATAACTTTTAGAATATCGCCAAGTTTTTTCACCTCCCAATCACTCGGTATAACCCCTACCTCCGTTTGTTTATACCCTTTTTTTATTTGCATTGTTTTTATTGGATTGAAATAGTATGAACCACAGATTTATTGGATTAACAGATTTCACTGATTTTGTTTTCTACTATCACTTTCAGTATCATTT
>JANPGA010000230.1:0-6808 GCA_031423735.1 Bacteroidota bacterium
GTCGCTAACCAAACCGTTTTTGCCTTGCGACTTAATGATTTTAATTCATTAACAACTTTTTCCTTATCGGGAGATACTTCATATAGTGGTGAAAAACCATTTCCAATATCAATTCCTTTGTCGTTTTTTACTAAATCACGCACATGCCCGTAACTAGACCTTACCTGGAAATCTTTTCCAAGAAATCCTTCTATTGTCTTCGCCTTTGCGGGTGACTCAACTATCACAAGATTATCAGCCATTCAGATTTTTAATAAAATTTTTAACGATTTATAATTAAATTGAACAGGTTTTTTTGAATGAAAAAAATACCGATGAAGGCAATTTTCCGAAAACCTATTGGGGCGCAAAGTAACAAAATTTAAATTTTCAAAATTTTAACAACCTAAATGTTGCGTCAATAATAATATAATTAATTGATATTTAAATATTTATGATTTTGCTCAAGATTGATTACTGATCGATTTGGCTACTTTTTAGCTAAAACTTCGAAGCCTTTATTAAAATATTCCATCATATTTGAACAAGTTTTTTTAATTTGAACTCTTCAAAAAACTATAAAATTGTATTCAATTGATTTTTCTGACATTTTGACATCGAGCCCCCTTTTCGTTACCTTTGCACAAAGTTTTTAACAATGCACGAAGAAGTATTAAAAGTGATTGATGAGTCGAGGCAAGGTGAAGCCGTAATGGTTGATGCACAAGGAAAATCCTCTTCGAAGAAATTATTTCTGGAAAGTTATGGTTGCTCCATGAATTTTGCTGACAGCGAAGTTGTAGCATCAATTTTAATTGGTCAGGGCTTTGAAACAACTAAAGACATGAATGAAGCAGATGTCATTTTTGTAAATACATGCGCCATTCGTGATAATGCTGAGCAAAAAATTCGTTCAAGATTATTTGAATTTAAGAAAGCTAAACGAAAAAAACCCGAAATGGTAATTGGGATTTTGGGTTGTATGGCTGAACGCTTAAAGTCGCAATTATTAGAAGAGGAAAAGTTAGTTGATATCGTTGCTGGACCTGATTCTTATCGTGATTTACCAAACTTATTAGAACAAGTAGGAAGTGGTCATCGAGCTGTAAATGTACTTTTATCACGAGAAGAAACATATGCTGATATTAGTCCAGTACGATTAGATCAAAATGGAGTAACGGCATTTGTGTCTATCATGCGAGGATGTGATAATATGTGTTCATTTTGTGTGGTTCCTTTTACACGTGGACGTGAAAGAAGTCGTGATCCAGAAAGCATCATTAAAGAGACGCGTGAATTATTTGAAAATGGATATCGTGAAGTTACCTTATTAGGTCAAAATGTTGATTCCTATTTATGGTGGGGAGGAGGTCAAAAAAAGGAACTTCCTGTGGATATTGTACATGGAGCATTAAACCATCTTTTGCCTATTGAAGAGCAAAAAAAATTCACCACGTTTGCTGATTTACTTGAGTTAGTTGCACAAGTTCATCCTGATTTAAGAGTACGCTTTTCGACCAGCAATCCACGTGACATGACGGATGCTGTACTTTATAGCATGACGAAATATGAAAACATTTGCAAATACATTCATTTGCCAGTGCAGTCGGGTAATACACGAATTTTACATAAAATGAATCGTGGTTATTCCCGTGAAGATTATATAAATAGAATTGAGTCGATTAGAAGAATAATGCCAGAATGCAGTATCTCCACAGATATTATTACTGGCTTTTGCAGTGAAACAGAAGAAGAACATCAAGATACGCTATCATTGATGAGATGGTCGAAATATTTTTATGCCTATATGTTTAGTTATTCTGAACGACCAGGTACTGCTGCGGAAAAAAAATATGAAGATGATATTTCAGCTGAAATAAAATCCAGAAGATTACAAGAAATTGTTGATCTCCAAAGGTTATTATCAGAAGAACAAACAAAAAAAGGATTAGGTCAGGTACATCGTGTGCTCATTGAAAGTACTTCTAAAAAATCACCGGATATGTTATGTGGAAGAAATACACAAAATACAGTGGTGGTATTTCCAAAGGGAAATCATAAAAGAGGAGAATATGTAAATGTACTAGCAACATCATGCACTTCAGCAACATTAATAGGCACGGTAGTTTAATTGTAAATATTCATAATTTTTAAGGTGAAAATTCAAGATTTAAAACAACGCTTTGGCATCATAGGAAATTCTCCTACGCTTGATCATGCTATTGATATTGCACGTCAAGTTGCACCAACTGATTTGTCGGTATTAATAACAGGAGAAAGTGGAACAGGAAAGGAAATATTTCCTCAAATTATTCATTTTTTGAGTGCTAGAAAGCATGGCCCTTACATTGCTGTAAATTGTGGAGCAATACCTGAAGGAACGATAGATTCTGAATTATTTGGGCATGAAAAAGGATCATTTACTGGTGCGCATGATGCACGAAAAGGTTATTTTGAAGCAGGAAATGGTGGAACAATTTTTTTGGATGAAGTTGCGGAATTACCAATACTTACTCAAGTTCGATTATTACGTGTTTTAGAAACCGGTGAATTTTTGAGAGTTGGTTCAAGTAAAGTTCAAAAAACAAATGTTCGGGTAGTTGCAGCTACAAATGTTAATATTGCAGATGCTATTGAAAGGGGGAAATTTAGAGAAGACTTGTACTACCGATTAAATACAGTTCCTATTCAAGTTCCTCCATTGCGTGATCGTAGTGAAGATATATTTCTTTTATTTAGAAAATTTGCTGCTGATTTTGCTGATAGATATAAAATGCCTATCATTCATTTACAACCTGAAGCGCAACGTTTGTTAATTGAATCAAGATGGCCAGGTAATGTTCGTCAGCTAAAAAATGTAACCGAACAATTATCAATTTTAGAACAGAACAAAGAAGTTAGTGCAGAAGTTCTTTTAAAATATTTACCTAAAGATAACAGCTCTAATTTGCCAATGGTACTTCGAGAAGAAGCAAAAAATAGTGGTGAATTTTCAGAGCGAGAATTGTTATATAAAGTTCTTTTTGAGATGAAAAAAGATCTTTCAGAACTTAAAAAAGTAGTTAATTCGATTATGGCAGGTGGTGGAATAAATCTACCCAACGATGAAAATCCGGCGAGTTACAATTCCAATGTTTATGAAGAATCAGCTAGTTCAAATCCTCAAAAGCATACCAACATTATACAATCACAACCTGGAGTAACCATACAACCTGCTCCTATGAAAATTTATCCGCATGAAGAAATGACAGAGGAGTCGTTATCATTATCAGATAAAGAAAAAGAAATGATTATTAGAGCAATTGAGAAGCATAAAGGCAAACGTAAATATGCGGCTCAAGAACTTGGAATATCGGAAAGAACATTATACAGAAAAATTAATGAATACCATATAAAATAATGCGTCGTACTATAATTATTTTATTTCTGTTCAGCATATTCAATTATGGATGTGGCACTTATTCATTTACAGGAGCGTCGATAGCACCTGATGTTAAAACAGTGTCCGTTGCTTATTTTCAAAATCGAGCAAGTATTGTTGAGCCAACACTAAGTCAGAAATTTACAGAGAAATTAAAAGATAAATTTGTTTCACAAACTAGCTTAAGATTACTTGCTTCGAATGCAGATTTAAATTTTGAAGGCCAAATAACGGATTATAGAACACAACCTGTAGCAATTCAAGGCGATCAAACTGCTGCACAAAACAGGTTAACAATAACTGTAAATGTTAAATTTAGCAATGTAAAAGATAACAAACAAGATTTTGAAACTACCTTTAGTCGATTTGCTGATTACAATAGCGCTAAAAGTTTAAATGAAGTGGAACAAAGTTTAATTGAAGAAATCAACAGGCAGTTGGTGGATGATGTTTTTAATAAAGCAGTAAGCAATTGGTAATGACACGCGAACAATTTCTAGACCTTGTACGTGATCCTTCATCGGCTTCACAATTATCACATTCCGCTTTAAGCGGTTTGCTTGAACAATTTCCATACTGCCAACCTTTGCGTATGTTACAATTAAGGCAACTACGCGACCAAAATAGTGTGCAATATTCTCAACAATTAAAGATTGCATCAGCCTACG
The DNA here is from genome assembly GCA_031423735.1 of Bacteroidota bacterium. Lineage (GTDB taxonomy): Bacteria > Bacteroidota > Bacteroidia > AKYH767-A > OLB10 > JANXSD01. Next base: position 4,069 of record JANPGA010000230.1, read on the forward strand.
CGCCAGACCGAACAAGGTTGTTTAATCTAATGCATGAAAAGCCAGAAGTAATTCGTCAGAAAAACGAATATTCGGCAATCGATACAGTTAGTGATTTGCTTATCAATACGGATTCCGAATCACCAATTCAGGAATTAAATATTAACGAGATTAAAGAAACCGTTTCGGTTTTTGATGAACCTAATTCAGAAGTAATTGCTTATTCTATCCCTCCTATTGAATCTGAATTAGTGAAAATTGAAGAAACAAATAACGCTATAAATGCAGATGAACTGATTGAAGAATCCACCTTTTCAACTACAAATATTGTGGAGGATGATTCAGATAATGTGAATTCGGAATTAAGTCCTCAACAAATAATTGAGTTACGACTTAAAGAATTAAATATTTGGAAAGAAGAAGTAAGTGCATTGCCGGTAATTAACATCATTAATAATGATGAAAGTGACCATCCTTCGGTAAATGAATCAGAAATTGCAGAAACAAAAGAAGTAGTATCGAATGATTTTCCGATAATCAACTCCTTTGAAAAGGAAACTGATTTTGAAATTGCAGCTAAAATAATTCCAATAGAAAGCATTTCAGAAATTAAAGAAGAGCCTATCACTATTGAAAACCTAGAAGTAAATTCACACAAAGAAGGAAATGTTTCTGTTGATCCTCTTGAAGAATTAATTCAAGAAAGTATATTTATTTCAAGCACTAAAAATGCTGATTATTTTGTTGATGAAAAAATTGAAAATAGTGAACCGGAACAAATTTTAGAAAGCAATTTAAAATCTCATCAAGTTACAGATGAAAATATTGAAGACGAAATTGTTCTTAATGATGAAATAGAAACTTTATCAAATGATAAAGAAACAATTTTGCAGGTCATCGATAATAAAATCATCAATGAAGAAGTTGTTATTCCGTTGGATAGTAAAGTAGAAATTTCGAATGAGCGTGAAGATATAGTTGAACAAAAATCTAGTGAAGTACATTCTTTTTCTGAATGGTTACATGCACGAAAAATTGGTGAAGAAAAAAAATCTAGCGAAGAAATTCAAGCAAAGGAATTGACTAATACCGCTGAGAAGAAAAGTGAAATTGTTATCGGCAATCCTGATATTGAAATTACAACTTCTCCAATAACCTTTTCAAAAATTGAAGAAGTTATTGCACCAATTCCAAATTTGGAAGTAGCTGAAAATAAAAAAGAGGAAACAATTAATTTGAATAGTAATTCTGGGAAATCAGAAATTAAATCTGAAAACATTACGAATAATTATGCTAAACCAAGATTGATTTATGTTAAAAATAAAACTACAAATCAAGCTGAGGCAAATTTAAACCTAGCACAAAAAGTTGAGGCGTTAAAAAGCAATTCTATAATTCCTGAAATTTCAATTCAGGTTCAAGATAGTTCACCTATACATGATGCACAAATAAAGGAAGAAGATCAAAGTGTTCAAACTTTCACTATTCCAAATCAATCAATAATCCAAACGAATCAATTCATCACTAAAACGGTTATTGATGAAAACAACTCTCAAGAAGAAATTGAAAATAGGAAACAAGTTTTAGAGCATATTGCAACAGCTCCGATCCCTGAAATTCCTAAAACAAAATCGGATAAGGTTGACCTTATTGATAAATTTATAAAGCAAGATCCGCGTATCACTCCTGCCAAAAGCAACTTTTACTCGCCCATTAATATGGCCAAAAAGAGCATAGTTGAATCAGAAGATATTGTTTCTGAAACACTTGCCAAAATTTACGCACAGCAAGGCAATACCCAAAAAGCTATTTCCTTTTATGAAAAATTAGCCTTGAAATTTCCAGAAAAAAGCCGTTACTTTGCAGCCCTTATTGAAGATCTTAAATCAAAACCTAATACCTAACCAAATATAATGTATACGTTCGTTGTAGTTCTCTTAGTAATTTCCAGTATCATACTTGGATTAATTATTCTAGTACAAAATTCTAAAGGCGGCGGACTTACCTCAGGTCTTAGCGCATCTAATCAAGTGATGGGCGTTCGTAAGACTACCGATTTCCTTGAAAAACTTACGTGGGGATTTGCAATAGGAATTATTGTTTTAGCAATTGTTGGCAACCTAGTACTTCCTAAAGCTGGAGTAAATGGTGGTTCAAAATCATTAATTCAACAACAAATCGATAATACTGCTGCGCCAACCACTCCAAGTACTGGTGCTCCTGCTACTGGGCAAAAATCTACTCCACCAGCTGGACAAGCTCAACCTGCTGCACCTGCTCCAGGAAAATAATTACATGACAGATTGACCATCAATCTGCCAATAAAAATGCTGTCATCACTCTCTACAGAGAACTTTTGACAGCATTTTCTTTATAATACCATTTGGCATAATTGCTGAATAGTAGAATTTAGATAATTTTTATCAAAATAAATTAAACCCAATTCTTAAATATTTAAACCATGAGCTCAGTAAGTATTAAACCATTGGCTGACCGTGTGATCGTTGAAGTATCACCGGCTGAAGAAAAAACTGCTAGCGGAATCATCATTCCCGATACAGCAAAAGAAAAACCACAAAAAGGCAAAGTAGTTGCCGTTGGAGATGGTAAAAAAGACGAACCAATGTCGGTAAAAGTTGGTGACACCGTACTTTACGGAAAGTATTCAGGAACTGAAATCGCTGTTGATGGAAAAGACTTCCTGATCATGCGTGAATCAGACATTTTTGCAGTTATTTAATTTTTATTACCTATTCAATCT
>JANPGA010000231.1:0-1503 GCA_031423735.1 Bacteroidota bacterium
GAGACTATGGTAAAGGAGGCAAATTGTTAAAAGCGAATGGTACTACTTTTAAGTATGATGATGAAGGTAATTTAATAGAGAAAAGAGAAGCAGGTGGCAAAACATGGCTTTACCAATGGAACGCTTCGGGAATGCTTCAATCAGTAACCCGTCCAGATGGTGATATTGTATCTTTTAGTTATGATGCATTGGGCAGGCGTTTATCAAAAAAATATAAAAACACGATTACCAAATGGCTATGGGATGGCAATAAACCACTGCACGAATGGAAGGAAGATTTTAGGACAGGTGCAATTCTGAGTAATACAACTGTAAATGAAGATGGAATTATTACATGGTTGTTTAATGAGGATAGCTTTGCTCCCGCTGCCAAAATAAAAGGAGATAAAAAATATAGTATTGTAACCGATCATCTTGGTACGCCATACCAAATGTATAAAGACAGTGGCGAAATCTTTTGGGAAACACAGTTAGATAGCTGTGGAAAAATGAGAATGTTTAAAGGAGAAGAGGGAAGTTGTCCGTTTAGGTACCAGGGGCAGTATGAGGACGTTGAAATTGGACTGTACTATAATAGGTTTAGGTATTATGATGCTGAATGGGGATTTTATATTTGCCAGGATCCAATTAGAATTCTTGGTGGTACCCATTTATATAGATATGTAAAAGATACCAATATGTGGTTAGATATTTTCGGGTTAAGTGAAGAACCTGAGAGAAAATATGAAGACGCTCCTTATCACGGTAAAGAAGATAATTCAGTTAAAAGTAAAGCACCGATCGATGGACAAACAGCTTTAGATAATTCTGTTCAAGTCAAAGATGCATCGCCAAGGAGGGTTGGTGTAGATGCCCAAAATGGTCAAATAGTTGTGATGGATAGAACGAGAGTGCTTCCAGATGGTTCTGAAGTATATCATGGACATGTCAGAGATTGGGATAAATTACATATTGATCAGCAAAATGCTCTGAAAAAAGCAGGATTAGTTGATAAAAAAGGAAGAGTTATAGGTTGCTCATGAAAAATGAAATCTCGATAAAAGAATTAGAAGAAGATTTTAACTCCTCTAATAAGGATAAAATCATTAAAGCATTGTTATATGCGTCATTTAATATTACTAATTGGAAATGGGTTCAAAATAAATGCATTGATTTACTTGATGATAAAGATGAAGACATTAAAGGTTTAGCTATAACATGCCTTGGGCACCTTGCAAGAATTCATGGTACAATAGAAAAAAATAAAGTTTTTCAAGCACTAAGAGAAAAAGTTAGAGAAGAAAATTTAAAAGGCCGTGTTCAAGATGCTCTTGATGACATTGAAATGTTTGTGGTTTAGGTTGGGCTACAGAATGTTTTGTGATATACATCTTGCTTATGAAAACAATATTTCCTTCGTCTTGATTCGTGTTCTCACGAACCGAAATGCAACAATTTGAAAAGAGATTTATAAAAATTGAAATCTTACATGTACTTGCAAATCAATAAAAATATTTTAAACCC
>JANPGA010000232.1:0-2188 GCA_031423735.1 Bacteroidota bacterium
TGGTTTAAAAATTTCACCAGTAATTTTATCAAATAAACCTGGAGCATGCCACTTGGTTTGATCTTTTTCAGCCAATTCATAACCTTTTCCTTTTACAGTAAGGCAATGCAAAATTTTTGGTCCTGGAATTTTTTTAAGATCGTTCAAAACCTTCACCATATGGTTTACATCATGACCATCAATTGGTCCGAAGTAACGAAAGCTTAATGACTCAAACATATTACTCTGCTTCAACAAAGCACTTTTAACAGCACCTTCTACCTTTTGCGCAATCGCTTGTGCATTCGGGCCAAATTTGCTGATAACACCTAACAATTTCCACACTTCATCCTTTACTTTATTATAAGTATGTGAAGTAGTAATGTCAGTAAGATATTCTTTCAGAGCACCAACATTAGGGTCGATACTCATACAATTATCGTTGAGAATAACTATCAAATTCGAATCTTCAACACCAGCGTGATTAAGACCTTCGAAAGCCAAACCGGCAGTCATGGCACCATCACCAATTACCGCAATATGTTGACGTTTTTTATCTTTTTTTAAGCGTGAAGCTACTGCCATCCCTAATGCTGCAGAAATAGATGTAGAAGAGTGGCCTACTCCAAAAGTATCATATGGACTTTCTGAACGTTTTGGAAAACCACTAATTCCTTCATAAATCCTGTTAGTATGAAAAACATTACGACGGCCAGTTAAAATTTTATGACCATAAGCCTGATGACCAACATCCCAAACTAACTGATCGTTAGGCGTATTAAAAACATAATGAAGAGCAACAGTAAGTTCAACAACACCTAGGCTTGCACCAAAATGTCCACCGTTAACCGACACGATATCAATGATATACTGACGAAGTTCATTGCTAACCTGCACCAATTGATCCTCACTAAGCTTTCGCAAATCTGAAGGGATATCAATTTTATCTAACAATGGACCGGCTTGAACCTGCTGCATGGGCATTAATTATTGTAGTGCGAAGGTAAGGATTAGGGGTGAAAACGTCTAATTTTTACCCTTATTATGTGTGCACAGGTTCAGAACAAAAATTTGAGAGGAAAGTTTAATGAAATTAAGAATGAAAAATTTAGAATTAAGAATGGGATATTTTAGAGATGGATTAAGATTTTGGAATTATCAAAAGGGAACAACAAGTGGTAGATTATAGATTTTGAATTTTAAATTTTAAATTAACTTTAGGGAATATTATGTGGTAGATTTTGAGATTTTGAATTATAAACTAAATATTGTTTATAAAGCCTTCATAATGTATTAGCAATTTTGTAATAATGAAATTCACATTTATCAATTTTATTGAAGCTTAAAATTACTGAGGGAAATTATCTATTTTTAGGGGATTACTTATAATCAAAATTAATGGGGGATTGTGGAGTTTATTCACACTCTGTCATTATAAGTAAATGCCGGGCTGACCAAAAAATAATACTGAACTAAAATTTATTTCATGACATTAGAAGAAAAAGAAATAATTAATACCATATCAAAAGCTATAAAAGGTAGAAGTTTAATAGGGATAAAATATGGTGGCGAAAACAGTATTGTTGAACCCTATTTAATTGGTGAACTTTACGACAAACATAATAATCATCTAAAAGAAGGAGTTTATGCTTTAAGAGCTTGGTTTGTAAGTGGCTATTCAAGCCAAAACCTTGACATAAAAGAAGGAGATAGGTGGATAATATACTACCTTCAAAAAATTGAAAAACTTGAAATATTGGAAGAAACAAACCACAAAATCAGACAATTTTACAACATGTATGACAAAAATTTTAAGCGCATAAATTTTCATGTGGTTGACAATAAATAAGCCTATTTTAAAGTTGCTTAATTTCATTTATTTAATATTCTTATGACTGATTTTTGCCAATGCTGAACAATATATTTAATATTTCTGAAATGAAAGATTTTCATATTTATGAGAATCAAATTTACTGTGTAACGAATTTTCAAGACCTTGTTTCTACACCTTTTCATGATGAAGTAAATGCAATTTGTTGGACAAGGAAGCTAATAGGAGATTTTTCTGAGATTGTTGCTAAGTTAGAGTTAATCGAAAATATAACGGAAATAGAACAGAAGGATCTTTTAGAACTTCAGTTGAGTGAACAAGGACATCTTGCTCGTGAAATTATTTTAAATGACTTGGAGCTGTTGAAATCTCAAGGTG
>JANPGA010000233.1:0-4395 GCA_031423735.1 Bacteroidota bacterium
ACTTATTGTGATGATTTCGAAACAGGAAACATTGGTTGGTTACCAATTAACTTAGGAACAACTGTAGCTTCTCAAAATACAAATTGGGAACTTGGTACTCCTGCATTTAATTCAACAACAGGTGCACATTCAGGAACTAATGCTTGGGATATTAACTTGAATTCCATTTATACGGCAGATGCAATTGATGAATTATACACTCCATATTTCGATTTCACCACTACAACGAATGCTCAATTATCGTTTTGGATAAATTACAATACAGATGCTGGTGCTGATGGAGTTCGAATGGATTATACAACTAACAGTGGTGGTACTTGGAATACTTTAGGAACGGGTTCTACAACAGCTCCTGATCCTTGTGGTAAAAACTGGTACACGAATGCAACACTATTTAACACTAATAAAAATGCATGGTCTGGAAATTCAAATGGATGGGTAAAATGTGATTATAAACTTTGTTGCGCTAATGGCGTAATTGGAGCTGCTTCACTAGTACAATTCCGTTTTGTATTTACTTCTGATGGATTTGGTGCTGCTGATGGATTTTCACTTGATGATTTCTGTGTAACGGCTACTGTTGGTGATGATGCAGGAGTTTCTGCAATTTTAACTCCAGTACCAGGAGGATTCCCAGTAGGAGTTCAAGCTCATGTATCTGTTAAAATCGAAAACTTTGGATCATCAGTTTTAACTTCTATACCTGTATCTTATACCGCGGCTGGAATTACACATACCTTTACTTATACAGGTTCAATTCCTCCTTGCGGTTCTGCAACATTTGTATTCCCTGATAGTATTGGAATTGTTCAAGGACCAAATGATATTTGTGCCTTTACTGGATTAACCCTTGATTTAAATCATTCAAATGATACAACTTGTATTACTTTAGTTGGACAACCTATTCTTCCATTAACTTATTCAACTCCTTACTCGGATAACTTTGAATCAGGAAATATTGGTTATGCCCCTGAAATCGGAACTTTAGGCGATCCAGGTACAATTTGGGAATTTGGATATCCTAATTATAATATAGGTACTGGTGCGCATTCACCTAACACTGCATGGGATGTAAATCTACTAACCTCCTCTACAAATAATGCTTTAACCTATTTAACTACTCCTTATTTCAAATTAAAAGGAAAGGCACGATCTGAGCATGCGCGTTTAAAATTCTGGCAAAATAGAGCGATGGGTACTTTTGGAGATCAATTCTATATTCAATACAAAAAAGGAGCAACGGGTGGTACTTGGACTAAACTTGGTTTCCAAGGAGATCCTAAAGGAACAAATTGGTACAATACTGCTGATAATTGGGATGATAATTCAAATGCTTGGCGCCAATCCACTTATGTTGATTTCGACAAAGTATTAACATCTGGTTCAGATTCAATTATTCAATTCCGTTTTGTTTATTCTACTACTGGATTCTCAAACTCAGAAGGTGTTTCAATTGATGATGTTGAACTATCTGTACCATTCCCTTTATCTGTAACGCCAGTAAGTGTTAACTTAAGCAACCCAAATAGTTTAATCCTTCCAGGACAACAAATAACGTTCGCTTCACCAATTAAGAATAATGGTTATGCATCTGTATTTATTCATAATGCAACATTAACTATTGATGGTGTTGTAGTAGCATCTGATTTAATTAACTATAGCCCTAGCTTATTAATGTCAGATGATACTATAACTCATAATTTCAATACTACATGGACTGCTACTCCAGGATTCCATCGGGCTTGTGTTTATACTGATAATCCAAACTTAAGTCAAGATTATTCATTAGCTGATGACACAATTTGTAGAACTATTCTTGTATTTGATTCTGTTACTACAACAGCATTACCATATTGTAATGATTTCGAATCAGGAACACAATGGGTTACTTTAGATGCAATTTCTTATTCTCAAGCTACTTCATTCCAATTAGGTTCTCCAAACCAAGCATTCCTAAACAATGCACATTCAGGACAAAAAGCTTGGACACTTTACACTGATAGTAATTATGTAAATCAAGATTCTTCTGGTTTATTCTCTTCAATGTTACGAGTTCAAACTGGTCACTGTTATAAACTAAGTTTCTGGCAAGAATTCCGTACAGAGTTTGGTTCTGATGGTGGTACTGTTGAATATTCAGATGACTTAGGTGTTACATGGAAACGAATTGATTTCTCCGGAACTCCAGGAATTATTTCAACTGGTGGTATTGGAACTAACTATTCTTATGTAGTATCACTTGATCCTAATGATCCATCGAAGAAAGGATTTACAGGAGCCGTAAATAATTGGTTTAAAACTCAACAAACGCTTCGTCCGAATTTTGATGGTTTAATTATCATCCGTTGGAGATTTGCTTCTGATTATTCTGCTCGTGATGAAGGTTGGTCAATTGATGATGTTTGTTTCACCGACTTAGGAATTTGTACTCCTATTGGTATTAATGAATTTGCAATTGATGATTTTGGTTTGAGTCAAAACTATCCTAACCCAACAAATGGCAATACAACAATTGAATATGCAATTCCAACTAATGGTGTTGTAACAATTCAAGTTACTGATATTGTTGGACAAGTTGTTGATGTAATTGTTTCAGGAAATGAAACAGCAGGAAAACATGTTGTAGATTACAATACCGAAAAACTTGCTCCTGGAATTTATACTTATACAATGAAGTTTGATGGTCGTCAGATTACTAAACGAATTGTGATTACTGAATAATAACAATTATTGTTATCCAATAAAAAACCCCGCAATTGCGGGGTTTTTTATTGGATAAATGTTTAGATATATTAATCCCAAAACTTGGATGTACTTTAATTGAAATTACTTCGATTGAAATTTGTTTAAACCAAAAGATGTTAGATAATAAATTAGAAACTATAAGAGGCAATAAAAACTATAAGAAAACTCCACCAGTTGCTTCGATCCTTTGTCCATTTATCCATCGAGCTTCATCAGTACATAAAAATGCAATAATGCCACCAATATCATCTGCTTCACCTACTCTACCTAAGGCAGTATTAGCGGCTATCATACTTTTTATTTGTGGATTATTGCGAATAACTCCTCCATTAAAATCTGTTTCAATAGCTCCTGGAGCAACAACGTTTACAGAAATTTTTCTTGGGCCAAGTTCCTTAGCTAAATACCTTGTAAAAACTTCAATTGCACCTTTCATAGAAGCATATATGGAGTAACCAGGATTACTAAATCGCGTAGTACCACTTGAAAGATTAATAATTCTACTATGATCATTCATAATCGGCACCAGCTTTTGAGTTAAAAAATAAACCCCTTTAAAATGGATATTTAAAAGTCGGTCGAAATCTTCCTCTGTAGCGTCAAGGAAAGGAATAGTAGCACCAACTCCTGCATTATTAATTAAAAAATCAATTTTATCTGTATTAAAATTTGAATTTAATATTTCCGAAAGTTTTGTAACAAATAATTCAATAGAATTAATATCGCCAACATCAAATTGAAGTGAAGATGCCTTTTGTCCTAATTCATTTATTTGCTTTACAACCTGAGCGGCTTCAGCTTGTTGAGAATGATAGGTAATAATTACATCAAAGCCTTTTTTGGCAAGTTGTATTGCGGCATTTTTGCCAAGTCCGCGACTGCCACCTGTTACAAGTGCAATTTTTGAATTCATAAGAGTTGAATTAAGTAAATGATTAAAGATAAATTTTAAAAAGGGATAAAAATGTTAACACATAAAGCAAGCATTTAGTTTACCAATAAAAATTTGGCCAGAAATAGACGTCAAAATTATTTTTATAGGAAAAACAAAATAATAACAATTCAAACTTCATTAAAGAATTTATCAATGAAGTTTGAATTGCTTGGAACAGAACTATAAGAATCACTACTTGACAAAATAGAAAACAAGTAGAGCCAAATACTATCCTTTCTTATCTTTCTTTTCCTTTTTTTCCAATCGTTTCTCTTTGATTGTTTTGGCAGGAGCTTTCTTTACATCCTTTTTTGCATCTTTTCCCTTTGACATGTTAGTTTTTTTAAAGAGTTAATTTGATTTGGCTTGCTATCCGAAGATAATAATAACCGCAATAAAGCTAAATATTTTTTTTGGAATTGAACAATTTTAAGAAAAAAAATAATGAGCTGGAGTGAAATATAAAATCAGTATTAGAATTTGAGCAGATTTAGAAAAGCAAAGGATGAACTAATATTCTAATTAAAACAGTAGAAATTAATCATTCCGACTTATAAAATACAGTTTAAAATAACAGCTACTTTCATTTAATAAATCATAGTTAACACTTTTGATATTATCATCAGAAAAAGGCTTATTCGTTATTAAAATATATTTTCTATAAGGTATTTTTTTCTTTTCATAAATCTCAGTTTTTATTCCAAAAGCATCTGTAA
>JANPGA010000234.1:0-8335 GCA_031423735.1 Bacteroidota bacterium
GTTCCTTCAAATAAACACAAAGAAGGATATAAGTTTACTGCAATTTGGTTTGGCAAATTAGGTGAAGGCTTTATTGGCAATACATATTTCGTTTTATGATCCCAGTTTTTTAATGGAATGATTTTAAGGTCACACATTAAAGAATCTTTCAATAATTTTTCGCCATTTAAAAATCTTGCATATTCCCCTATTGTCATTGCATATACAATAGGGACAGACTGCATTCCTACGAAAGATTTGAATTTCTTATTCAATACAGGTCCATCAATATAACTTGAATGAGGATTAGGTCGATCAAGAACTATAAGTTTAACTTTATTTTCTGCACAAGCTTCCATTACATATTGCAAGGTAGATATGTAAGTATAGAATCTTGCACCTACATCTTGAATATCAAAAATTACAATTTCAATATTTTCTAAATCTGAACTAGTTGGCTTATTATGTGCGCCATAAAGAGATATTACTTTTAAATTAGTTTTAAAATCTATGCCACTTTTAATATCCTCACCAGCTCCTGCTTCTCCTCTAAATCCGTGCTCAGGAGCAAAAATAGCCTCTATTTTTACCTGAAGACTTAGTAAAGTATCTACTAAATGATTTTCGCCAATCATTGAGGTTTGATTCGCTATAATACCAATGTGCTTTCCTCTTATTAAAGGTTAATATTCATTAATTTGAGAAGCACCAGTTAGAACAGTTGGAACTGACTTTGTAGATTGAGCCTTACATGATTGAATTAAAAAACTTAATATAAAAAAAATCATTATTGTTTCTCTCATAAAATAAATAAGGCAAATTCGATGCCAAATAGAATTACAATATTTTACCATTTGAAGCCAAATCAGGATAAAAAACAAATCAGGTGAGATTTTATATCTTAATTTATTTTGGATAAATATTTTGTTTTGTTTCATAATATTCATTTTAACTTAGAAACTTGAATCCTTAAATTATAAAAGTAATTTATCTTTGCTTAGAATTGAATTGGGTAAATTTAACCTGAATTTCTTAACAATCGTAATTTTGAATTTACCAAAATATATTTCAAAGAAAATATTAAACACTCATTCGAAGAATAAAAGCACTTCGAAACCAGTAGTAAATATTGCGATTACAGGGATTGCTTTAGGAGTAATGGCCATGCTTTTGTCAGTTATGATTGTGACTGGATTCAGAAATGAAATCACAAATAAAATAACTGGTTTTATGGCAGATATCCGATTAAGTAAATTCGACTCAAACAACTCATTTGAAGAACAGCCTTTAACTATTCAAAAATCCTTGATTGATTCAATTACACATATCAAGGGTGTAGAGCGTGTTCAATCCTATGCCTACAAAGCATGTATTTTAAAAGCTACAGATGATATTCAAGGTGTAGTATTAAAGGGTGCTGATGGTGATTTTAATTGGAGTTTTTTTAAAGACAAACTTGTTGATGGAGTGTTACCAAATTTTAATGATTCAATAAACAACGAAGTTTTATTATCCTCTTCAATTGCTAAAAAATTGAAACTGAAAACGGGTAATTCATTTCTGGTTTTCTTTATCCAAAAGGACCGAAAAGTTAGAAAATTAAAAATTTCTGGTTTATATAATAGTGGACTAAGTGATGATTTTGATAAACTTTATGTAATCTGCAATATGAACCTCATCCGACAAGTTAATAATTGGAAGGTTAATGAAGTTGGTGGTTATGAAATATTCGCCAATAGATTTAGTTTGCTTGATCAAGTGTCAGACAACGTATATAAAGCTGCTGGAATTGAGTTTAACACACAAACCATAAGAGAATTGTATCCTCAAATGTTTAATTGGCTTGATCTTCAAAATCTAAATGTTATAGTTATTATTACTTTGATTTCTTTAATAGCCTCTGTAACCATGATTTCGACATTATTAATATTAATTTTAGAAAATTCGAAACAAATAGGACTATTAAAATCTTTAGGAGCCAACGACCAGTTAATAGCTAAAACATTTATGAATGTTGCGTTAAACATCATTCTTAAAGGCATGTTTATTGGAAACTTTATTGCTATCGGATTTGCATTGTTACAAACTAAATATGGATTAATATCATTGTCAGAAGAATCATACTACCTATCAAAGGTGCCCGTAAATATTACTTTTAGCGGAATTATAATGATTAATTTAGGCACATTACTTATCTGCACTTTAATATTATTTATCCCTTTAAAAGTTATTTCAAAAATTCAAGCAATTAAAGTTTTACATTTTGAATGACAAAATAAACTTAAAAACCTATCATCTCAATATGGCTTTTTTAATGGTGATTCTTGCCAAAGATTAAATAAATCGGCTGCCTCTTTAGCCTCAATATTAATTAAAGGAATAGATCTTTCATTTATTGCCATTTTTAACTCATCATAAATAAAAGAATCATCAAAACCAGCATTCGCTGCGTCATATCTTGAACTAGCATAAAATACATTTTTAGGTCGAGCCCAATATATTGCACCTAAACACATTGGGCATGGCTCACAGGTAGTATAAATATCACAACCTTCAAGCTGAAAACTACCAATATTTTTACAAGCATCTCGTATTGCCATAACTTCAGCATGGGCTGTTGGGTCATTAGAAGACAAAACTGAATTGCATCCCTTGCCAATTACATCTCCGTTTAGCACTACTACAGCACCAAAAGGTCCGCCAATACCATTTGCAAGTCCATATTTAGCAATTTCAATTGCTTCTTTCATAAAATCTATTTGACTTTTTTTCATTTTATCTTTGAAAATTAAAAATAATTGTTTGAATTAATTCTTTACTTAAACTTAATGCTACTGGACAAGATTGTGCCGCCTTTAACAAAATTTGTTTTTCCTTATCCGAATATTCGAATGATGGCATATTAAAAACAACAACTATTTCACTAACTCTTCTTGGATTGGAAGCCATGATTTTTTCTATTTCAACTTCAGTATTGTCAATTGAAAACGAATGATTATTTGCAGCAATTCCCATAATAGTAAGCATACAACTTCCTAATGAGGTTGCTAAAAGGTCAGTTGGAGAAAAGCTTTCTCCTTTTCCCATGTTATCTAAAGGGGCATCAGTTATTAGTACATTACCAGAAAGTACATGCTGGGCGGAGGTTCGTAAATCCCCCTTATAAATCGTTTTTATTGTTGACATGGTGTCAAATTTAGTTCTTCCAAATTAATATGTGGTGGTTCCAAACGTTTAATTGTATATTTGTGACAATGAAATTTGTTAAAGGAACAATTCTATTTGTTGGACTAATCGCTCTGAATTCGTTTTCATTAATGGCTCAATTGAATCCAAATGAGTTTGTGGAGGAAAAGCCAGTTTTGATGAAGAATGAGGCTACATACGGGGTAAACACGCATACTTCTGGAACAATTGGATTTCAATTTAGACGAAGTTTTAATATTACTGGATATAAGAAAAGAATTTATGAAGGTGATTTCATTGGAATGCGACATCCCAAAGAAGTTAGAACAGTAAATCCTTATTTCGACAATGCAAAATCTTATGTTTTTGGCAAATTAAATTCTTTTAATGTTTTGCGATTGGGTACTGGTTATCAACGAACCCTTTATAGTAAAGCTACTCGAAATGGAGTTGAAATTAGAATGGTTTACAGCGGTGGTCTTTCTTTAGGTATCACAAAGCCAATTTATCTAGAAATCTTAAAACAAACTAGTGTTTCGGGTCAATATGAAATTTTTTCTGAGAAATATGATCCTTATGTTCATAATATTAATGATATCTATGGTCGTGCCTCATTTATTCAAGGATTAGATCAACTAAGATTTCACCCAGGTGCTTATGGAAGAATTGGTTTTAATTTCGAATATGCTCCGATATTCGAAAATGTTAAAGCAATTGAAATTGGCGCAATACTAGATGGTTACCCTAAAGATATTCCAATTATGGCTTTTACAAAAAACAAATCTTTATTTCTAACATTTTATATAACCTTAATGTATGGAAATAAATGGTAAAAACGAGGTTATTATAACAATGAGTGAATTAAATAAAGCAGAATCTATTTCGCCTGAACGAGTTAAAAAACCAGATTGGTTAAAGGTAAAATTACCTACAGGTGAAGAATATAGAAAAGTTCGTCAATTAGTATCGGATAATAAATTGCATACTATTTGTGAAAGTGGTAATTGCCCAAACATGGGCGAATGTTGGGGTGCTGGAACAGCAACTTTTATGATCCTTGGTAACATTTGCACACGTTCATGCGGCTTTTGCGCAGTAGCTACTGGAAGACCCATTGCAGTTGATACACAAGAACCTATTCGAGTTGCTAACTCGGTAAAATTAATGAATATTAAACATTGTGTTTTAACTTCGGTTGATCGCGATGATTTAAAAGATGGCGGCTCAACAATTTGGGTTGAAACGATACAAGCCATTCGAGAAATTAGCCCAGGAACTACTTTAGAAACATTAATACCTGATTTTCAAGGAAAATGGGATAATCTCCAAAAACTAATTGATATACGACCAGAAATAATTTCGCATAATCTTGAAACAGTTAGAAGGTTAACAAAGCAAGTTCGTATACAAGCCAAATATGACCGTTCTCTTGAGGTTTTAAAGAGAATAAGTGATTCGGGAATAAAAACCAAATCAGGAGTAATGTTAGGCCTTGGAGAAACTGATAATGAAGTTTTAGAAACAATGGATGATTTAGTAAATTCAGGAGTTTCAATAATGACACTTGGTCAATATCTACAACCAACAAAATCACATTTAGAAGTTCAAGAATTTATTACTCCAGATAAGTTTGCCTTTTTTAAACAAATTGGAATTGATAAAGGATTAAAATATGTAGAAAGTGGACCATTAGTAAGGTCTTCTTATCATGCTGAAAAACACCTTTAATTTACTAATTCTTTTTCTTCAGTTTATAATTCATTTAGTTTGAAATTTATCTTTTAAAAATATGATACGAGTTGCAATTAATGGTTTTGGAAGAATAGGACGTACATTTTTCAGAAAAACTAAAGGTCATGATTCAATAAAAATTGTTGGTATTAATGATTTGACCTCCCCTTCAATTTTAGCACATTTACTGAAATATGACTCCATTAATGGTCAGTTTCAAGGAGAAATTTCTTCTACCGATCATTCAATTATTATTAATGGGGTTGAAATTCCTATTTCGGCAGAAACAGATCCATCAAAATTGCCTTGGAAAACTCTTGAAGTTGATGTTGTGGTTGAAAGTACTGGAAGATTTACTAAGGCAGAATTAGCTAAAAAACATATTGAGGCAGGTGCCAAAAAAGTAATTATTTCTGCTCCTGCGTCAGGCGAAATGAAAACAGTAGTACTTGGTGTTAATGAAGGTACTTTATTGGGTAATGAAACAATAATTTCAAATGCATCATGTACCACCAACAATGCAGCACCAATGATTATGTTAATGGATAAGTATTTTGGGATTGAGACTGCTTATGTTACAACTATTCATGCTTATACCGGTGATCAAAATTTACATGATGCACCTCATAAAGATTTAAGAAGAGCAAGAGCTGCTGCTCATTCTATTATTCCTACAACTACTGGAGCCGCTAAGGCTATTACAGAAGTCTTTCCACATCTTATTGGTAAAATTGGAGGCGCTGGAATTAGAGTACCAGTAATTGATGGCTCATTAACTGATATAACTTGTACTTTAAGAAAAGCCACGAATGTTGAAGAAATAAATTTGATGTTCAAAACAGCCTCTGAAAATCAACTTAAAGGAATCTTACAATATACCGAAGATCCGATAGTTTCAGTTGACATAATTGGGAATAACCATAGTTGTATTTTTGATGCTCAGTTGACTTCCGTTTTAGGTGATGGGCATATGGTAAAAATTGTAGGTTGGTATGATAATGAATCAGGATATAGCGCTAGACTTGTTGATCTAATTAAGTATATATCTAAATAAAAACTAGTTTCTTAAAAACCAACTTAATCCAAATTTAAAGGTGCGAGGAGGACTTGGATAGTTTGGTAAAATATAATTTTCAGCATTCGAAATTTTATGGTTTACGTTTTCCATTTTTAAAAAAATTGTTGCTGAGCCAATATGCAAATTAACAAATAGGTTAATTATTGGCACACCACTTACGGATTGTTCATTTTGAAGATAATACTGACCAGTAGCTGGCATATATGCATTAGACATAAAAGCTGAAGTGTACACTCCTGATATACCAAACTCAGCAAGTAGTGCTCTCTTAAAAAAATAATCCTTAAAAGATACCCTTCCAAATAATTTTAAATCTGGCACTTGAATTATTTTATTATCAGAAATAAATGTAGATAAATTAGTAAAAAAATTTATTTTTTTAAAATGTGAATCAATAAAAGCACCTGTTTCATTTAATGTTATTTTGCTTTTCAATTGATCAGGTAGCGCATTTAGATCGTAATAGGTCTTATTAGTATAAATTGAATAATTATTATAAAAACTTAGATGTCCGTCAAAAAAATCAACTGCTAGTTTTAAATTATTTACTTTTTCTTTCACAAAATTGTTATCCCAAATAAAATGATTTGAGTAATATGAAGATGTTATAACTTCAGGACTAATTTCACTTAATTGATAAAAACAAGTTAAAGACGTAAATATTTTGGAATCAAATATTTTTTCAAGTCCTAACACTAATGATTTATCATTATCCTTTTGAGACTTACTTTTTACAAATTGCAAATCTGCATTTACAAAATAGGATTTCCAATTGATGGATACATTTGTGAATGGCGAAATGTAGAAATACTCATTTTTTTTCAGAAGATTTTTTTCTGACAAATCACTTCTTGAAAGCCCAGCATCGATTTCAAAATTGAATTTATTTATTGATGACTCAAATTTATATTGAAGAAAGAATTTATTACAAACTTCAACATAGGAAGATGTGTCCTTTGTGGAGTCGGGATTAATATAAAAATTATCATAAAAAGTAGAATCATTAGAGCCTTCATAAGAATGGCCAAAAGAAACATATTTTATATTAACTCCTAAACTTAATTTAGATGAATAAATTGAATCCTCTAAATTATTACTGCGATTAAACAAAACTAAAACCTGATCAATTTCAGCAAGATGTTGCTTAAGTTTTGTAGATCCGTTTACAAGATTCAATTTGAGCAAGCCATAATCAGACTTTGATATCCCTTTAATGCTCTGTCCTATAACTATTCCACCATTCTCTTCAGCTTCAACCTTATGATAACTATATTTACTTATAGCAGAATAAATTTTATTAGAATAATTTAAACCTAAACCAAAAGATTTAAATTTTCCGAATTGATGAAATAAAAAACCTTCGGAGGCAATACTATTATAATTTAAGGTTGCTGTAAAGTTCTTCCCAATATTTTGTTTATGATCGAGAAACAGCAACTGTTCTCTTTTCGTTCCTAATAACAAACTTAAACGAGAAATACTTTGTCCTGTATCCAAGAGAAGGGTTGAGGGTTTAAAACGCATGTAATTTGAAAAGCAATTAAAACCAAAGCGGTAATCATTAGCTAAAGGAATCCTAAGGCTGGAATTAGCTCTTGAAAGAAGTACATCATAATCTGGGAACTGAAAATCTAAAAAGGTCTGCTGATAATTTTCAATAAATTTAAAAGGTACTATATGTTTAACTAAAGTAGAATCTATATCCTTGAGTTTTACAATACTACTGGTGTCATTAGGAATTAAATTTATTGATAAAGAAAAAGCCTTTTGACTTATAATAATTCCTAGGAATAAAACCAATAAATACTTTTTCCAAATAATCATAGGGTAATAATTCAGTTTTGAAAACACCTGCAAAGGAATTAATAGTTACTGAATAAATAGCAAAAGGATAGAAAAAGAAAATGCCCCGACAGGCGGGGCATTTTCAAGGATACGGCAACGACATACTCTTCCAGTTTTTATACCAGTACCATTTGCGCAATTGGGCTTAACTACTCTGTTCGGAATGGGAAGAGGTGGACACCAACGCTATAATCACCATAATATCTTAATTTCTCACAAGGAGAAATCGACAGGGATTGGAAGAAAATACACTAACATATAAATTTATTGAGGTATTAGAAAGTCTACGGGCAATTAGTACTACTCGACTTTGTCATTACTGACTTTACATCTATAGCCTATCAACGTCATAGTCTCTGACGACCCTTATAAAGAAATCTCATCTTGAGGCAAGTTTCGTGCTTAGATGCTTTCAGCGCTTATCTTAACCGAACATAGCTACCCTGCGCTGCAGCTGGCGCCACAACAGGCACACTAGAGGTTCGTCCGACTCGGTCCTCTCGTACTAGAGTCAGG
>JANPGA010000235.1:0-9916 GCA_031423735.1 Bacteroidota bacterium
ATAGGAACATTCGAGACAAGTGTTGCGCATCGAATTATTGAAGAGCGTGAGAGCAATGGAGCCTATACATGTTTAAAGGATTTTATGGGTCGTGTGAGTATTGAAATTGAACAGTTGCGAATTTTAATTCGTATTGGAGCATTTCATTTTACGGGTCGTACGAAGAAGGAATTACTTTGGGATATTCATGCGCATTTAGGTCATGCACGAAAAACGGAAGTGCGTAAAGAACTTTTTGAAGTTACTACCAAACAATTCGAGTTGCCAGAATTGTATCATCATAAATTTGATGATGCAATGGATGAAATTGAAATACTTGGATTCGCATTATTAAATCCTTTTGAATTATTGAAAGATCAAGAGCAGCTACAAAATCCATTTCTTGCTTCTGATATGCCAACAAATATTGGGAAACAAATCGAGATCATTGGTTACTTGGTTACGATTAAACCTACTCGAACCAGAAAAGGGGAGTTAATGTCGTTTGGTTGTTTTATAGATTTGGAAGGAAGATATTTTGATACGACTCATTTTCCTAATGCGATAAAATTGTTTCCTTTTCGTGGAAGAGGTTGTTATAAAATTTTTGGAAGGGTGGATGAGGAGTTTGATTTCTGTAGTGTTGTTGTTGTACGGATGGAGAAGTTGGTTACTAATTAATTGGGAAAAAGAAGAACTATTTGATAAATACAAAGGGCAAAATCCCCTTGATAGTTCCACTCTCTCAAAATTTAGCAGAAAGATACAAATGTTGGTAAGAGGGCTTAATTATACATTTAAATATCAACTACTTGCACTTATTATTTTTAAGGTAATAGAGGTTAATGCTTTATCATAAAACTGTATTTAATGATAAATATTTGTAAAATTTAGAATTTACTTAGACTATAGAAGAGAATAAATGACTAATTTTTTTATATTTACCCCTCAAATCCACGAAAATCTTAAAACAAATAATCTAAAATGAAAAAACTATTACAATTGATTTTAATATTATGTACTTGTCAACTGGCAAATGCACAGTATTACTACCTTCCTTATCCAAATGCTGGTCAAAACCCAGGCAATATTAATCAGGATGGAGAGTACCCACAAGGCACTAGCGCTACTGGTTGGGTAACTATATTGGGCCCGACAAGTGTAACGCCAGTATGGAGTACAACTCAAACACTACCTTTCCCTTTTTCATTTAATGGAAGTGCAGTAACTCAATTTAAAATTTCTTCATCTGCAATATTAACATTTGATATTGCTACTGGTCTTGCTGCACCAACTTATACAAAAGCAGCATTACCAAGTGCTTTAATTCCTAACAATTCAGTTTGTATATGGGGATTAGCTGCGAGAGGAACTAATGACTATGTAGTAACAAAAACATTTGGAACAAGTCCAAACAGACAATTTTGGGTGCAATTTAATTCTTATGGATATGGCACAGTTGCATCAGGTGGTTCTGCTTATACTTATTGGAGTATTATGCTAGAAGAAACTACGAACAATATTTATATTGTTGATCAACGCACTGGAGGATATGTAGGGACCGCACTTGTTTCAGCTGGGATTCAGATTAATTCAACAACAGCATATTCAGTTGCTGGGTCACCAAGTTTAGCGTCTCTTTCAACAACAGGAGATGGAACACCAGCAGATAACTCATACTACCAGTTTATCCAAGGAACACAACCAGATTTTGATGCATCGATTTCTGATATTACAACTTCTGCTTATTTAGCTCCTGGAAGTAATACAATTTCTGGTGAAATAAAAAACTTTGGAACATCAACTATAACGTCTTTCACTGCAAATTATAAAGTTGCAAATGGAGCAGTTGTAAGTAGTGTAATTTCGGGTGTTTCTATTCCTTCATTAACTGCCTCAACATTTACTTCTTCTATTCCTTGGGTTCAAACAACACCAGGAGCTTATGTTGTAGAATGTTATGCTACAAATTTAAATGGAGGTAATGTTGATCAGAATCTTGCGAATGACAAATTCACAAAAACAATAAATATTCTTTTATCGCTTGAGCAACGTATTCCAATGTTTGAAATTTTCACAAGTTCTACTTGTCCTCCTTGTCTACCAGGAAATACAAATTTCCATGCTATTGTGGATACGATCAATCAAGATGAATTCGTTTCTCTAAAATTTCAACAAGATTTCCCAGGAACTGGTGATCCATATACTACAGCTGAAACAGTGAGCAGACGATCTGGTTATTATGGAATCAACTCAATTCCAAGAATGGAAAATGATGGTGGTTGGGATGGAAATGCAAACTCTTTCACTTATGGTTTGTACCAAGATGCTAGAAACGTTCCAGCACAATATAAAATGTATGGATCATATACTGCAGATACTGTTTCAAAAACCTATTCAGCTAATGTAAGATACTCTCCATTATTCCCATCTACAGGTACTAACCTTTATGCAGTAATTGCAGAGGGAACTACATCATTAAATGTTAAATCGAATGGTGAAACTAATTTCTTTCATGTTATGAAAAAAATGTTACCAGATGAGAATGGAACAGCATTAGCAAACATCGCATTAGGTGCATGGGATTCAGTTACTGTTACTTATACCTTTAATGGAAACTATCGTTTACCATTAGATGGACAAGCTGGAAACGTTATAGATAACACAGTTGAGAATTCAGTTGAAGAGTTTTCAGATTTAAGAATGATGGGATGGTTACAAGCTACAGATGGAACTAAGCAAATTTTCCAAGCAGCAAATTTTGTTCTTGATGCAGCTACAGGAGTTTATTCAATGAATAAAAGCGTAAACTCTATTGCAATTTTTCCAAATCCTACATCAGATTTTGCGAAAGTTGAAATTTCATTAAATGATTCTGAGAGAATGAAAATTCAATTAATGGATGCTCAAGGTCGTAGTATTGAAGTAAAAAACATTGATGGAAAAAGTGGTGTTACAACTACACAATTTAATGTTAGTGGATTAGCTGCAGGCGTTTATCACGTTGCTGTTTCTGATTCAAAGAACAACTCATTTGTAAAAAGAATTGTTGTTTCTAAATAATTTTTAGCTAACAATATTATAAATTTTAAAGCGGGGGATTGATGTACATCAATCCCCCGCTTTTTATAATCAAAACTTTAAATTATTTTTTCAATCGCAATTTTCCATTTCATAGATATAATATCCTTGCTCAATAATAATATCTTTCCATTGAGGCTTTACTGTTTCAATATGGCAAAATATGCACTCTTTCGATGTTAGTGGCTGTCCCTCTTGTCCTTTATCTTTTAAATAGATATTTCCATAATTATAAATGATGGAGCTTTCTTTAATTTCAAAAGGGGCAATTATGTCGAAATGAATTATACTTCCGTCCTTTTTTGTTACATAGGTGTCCCAAACTGCTACTTGCATATAAATCTTTAATTATACTTCAAAGTTATAAATTATATGTAAATCCCATTTATAATATTACTTTGTGATGATTTTAAGTTCTAACAACACTTTCGAAATCACCAAATATTCGAAGAATTAAACTAGGAGGCATTTTTTAGTTTATTCAATTCCGCATCTTTCCACCTTCTAATTCTCTCTTCAGCAATTGCAAGTTCAGCAACACTAATTTTTTTCTTTATGCTCATATTAACTTCTATGTTTTCTTTAATATCGTTTTCACTACACTCCATAATTACTTGAATTTTTTCATAGGTCATCTGATTTAACTTAGCCATTTTTTCTAGTTTGTAGTTTTCTATGATGTGTTCATGTTGCTCTAGTATATCGTCGTAAGGACCTTTCGAAGAAATAATTTTTACAAATATTGGAGAGATTTCAATTGCAATAAAAAGTAAGATGAGAAAAATATTTGCAAGATTCATTGCTGAACTTTCGGAAGACAATGTTGATAATGCACTTATTCTTGCAGCAAGTCCATCGTAGTTATCGATATTGGGTTTTTGACTCAAGAAAGAATTGTTTTTTACACTATCAAGTAATGCAATTTGCTTTTCATAACCGATAATTTTAATTGCATTATCAGCTTTGGTTTTTTCTAAATCCTTTTGCGATTCATCAAGTTGTTTCTCTGCTTTTAATGCATTTACTCCTATGCTTGGTATCCCAGTTGTTTCAGCGGTTTTAACTCCAAAGCGTTCATCATCATATTTCTTTTGCTTTTTACTAACAAAAATTTCTTTACTTTTTATCTCTGATTTAAGTATTAATATTTTCTTTTCTATTGCTAATATTTCAGGATAACTTTTTGCAATAGAAATTTTGGCATTTGTTGCAAGAGCAGTTTTTTGTTGATCAATTTTGTTGTTGATTTCCTTAGCAAAAATTTTTAATTCTAAGGGTTTAGAAATTACAATTGCAAGTAAAATTGCTAGTATTAATCTAGGAATAGCAATTCGGAATTCATTCCAAAAGTTATTTCTTTTTTTCATGCTTGATACAATAAATCGATCGAGGTTAAAAATCATTAAACCCCAAACAACTCCAAATAAGCTTGAAATCGCAACTGAATTAAAGACAGTAAAAAGGGCATAACCAGAAGAAAGAGCAGCTAATATCCCAGTAAAAAAAACTGTAGCACCAATTCCAGTGTACTTACTAGATTCTGTTGGGCATCGTTTGAGGATTGAAGTGTTTGCACCTGAACAAAACCAAAAGAATTTTTTTACTTTATCCATAATTTTGTGTTTTATATCTTGCAATAACAATTTTGTTCACTTATTATTTCTAGTGTTTTTTTCTCCTATTAACAGCTATTATTTATGTATAAATCATTTGAATTTAAAGTAATATTCTTTAGTGAATTCTTTAAGAACGGAATTGAATATGCTTAAATTGTAACGTCTTCTTTGCAATTAATATTACAACTCTGCAAAGCATAGGATTGATAACAATTTTACTTTTTTAATTTCACATTACAACTCCAAACTAACCTAAGCGTACTTTTATTGGTTTGAAAGGTAAAATACGAGACCTAAGAACTCTTGCTGATTTTTTAATAAAAAACACAGTTTGTTGTAAGATTATAATGACTTTCAGCTTTTTTCTCTGAAACTATTTATATGTTTCCTTGTTTTAGCATTATGTAAGTCTTACCTTTGATTTTAACGAAAGGCCACCCTCTAGATAATAATTAAAACCATTTGTATCTAAATTATGAACATTAAATTATGGCTCTGCGCCGCAATACTAATTTTATTTGCATCGAATGTTAATGCTCAAAAAAAATCCTCTTCAAAAACCGATGTAAAAGAGCCTGCCTGGATTCAAATGATGAGGGATCCAAATGCAAATTATTTTGAAACAGTTAAAGCTTTTCGCGAATATTATAAAGAGAGACCATTGCCAAATGAACCAAACGAAGCAGAAGGACAAGATTCTTTTGAAAAGGAAGTTGGTTTAGAAGAAGACAATGCAGGAAAGAAAAGCAAAAGGGAATTGGAACGAGAGAGAAGGCGACAAAATCCAAACGATATCATTTATGCTAGTGAAGTACGGGCATTTAAAGGATGGTTTTATGGTGTTCAGCCTTGGGTAAGGAGTGATGGAAGTATTGTTAATCCGGAGGAGCAGCAAAGTATTATTGACAAGCAAAAAAGTGAGTTAAAAGAAATTGAGAAATCTAATGATAAAAAGTAATTACAGTATGAAATTTAATATACTTATAACAGTTTTGCTTTTATTTTTTGGAATAAATGTACACGCTCAGCTAGCTAATTGGTCACCTGGATCAAATCCTGTTTACACCAATTTCCCTCTAAATAATGTAGGTCAAATAAATGGACTTTGTAGGATTAGTCAAATGAAATTTCATGCAACAAACTCTAACAAGATGTATGCTGTAACTGGCGAAGGTGGTTTTTTTACTACAAACGATGCGGGTTCAAATTGGACAGTTAAAGCAGGAACAGAAAACTTAACTTCAAGTTGTGCATCAATATGTATTGATTATACAAATGACCAAGTTATTTATTTAGGAACTGGGGATGCAAATTATTATTCTAATGGACAAGGAATATATAAATCCATAGATGGAGGAACAACATTTACTGCATCTACATTAACCAATTGTTTAGTGGTCGAAATAATTCAAGATTTGAATAACGCAGGAACGTTTATCGCTGCAACAAATAAGGGAATTTATAAATCAATTAATAATGGAGCTACTTGGATTGCAAAAACAGCAACCTCAATTCCTTTTTGCGATTTAAAAAGAAATGCTGCTGTAAATTCTTCCATCTTATATGCTTGTTCAAAAGAGAACACTTGTCGTTATTATCGTTCTACTGATTTTGGAGACACATGGACTCAGATAACAACAGGTATAACTACCGCAACAACTTTTATTACTTCAGGAGGAAGAGTGGCAGTAACACCTGCTGATCCTAATGTAGTTTATTACGAAGCATTAGGTGGAGGAGGAATAATTCACAAATCAGTGGATGGAGGCTTGACCTTTACATTGATGAAAGGTGAAGGTACGGGTACAGCTGCAAATCCATATTTAACTTTTTATGATTTTGACAATGCTAATACGTTAGGGAGTCAAGGAAATTACAATAACTGTATTGTAGTTGATGCTGTTAATCCATTAAAAATATGGTTACAATCACACAACACTTGGCTATCAATAGATGGAGGTGTAACCTGGACTCAACTTACCTATTGGGCCTATAAAGTTCATACAGATATGCACCAAATCCAGCAAAGTCCTTTTGATGCAACTAAACTTTATAGTTGTAATGATGGTGGTATTTGGTTAAGCACTGATGGTGGGAATAATTGGGTTACAAAAAGTGATGGATTGTATGCGTATGAAATTTATAATAATTGTGGTAGAAGCAGCAATACTGATCGCAACAATATCACCATCGGAACACAAGACAATGGACGAGTTTATAGAAATGCTAATGGTTGGTTTTGTATAGGTGGTGGTGATGATACGCGACAAAAGGAATATGATTACCTTCCTAATGGAGGTTTCTATTATGAGAAGGGTGAAGCAAATAGAAAAGTAGCAAATGGTGGTGCCGGAGTACCAAACGGCTTTCCAACAACGGGAAATTATTGGGAATATTTAGCTTTTAATCGTACAAATACCAATTTAGGTTTTATGTGGTTTACTGATAATAAATTATATCGTTCAATAAATCTATCCACTGCACCTCCAATATGGACTTCAGTTTTTACTTTCACGGTACCTGTTGTAGCGATGCATAGTTGTATTGCTGATCCCAATCGATTGTATGTAATTACTAACGATACTAAAATTCAAGTGTCATCAAATGCACTTAGTGCAACACCAACATTTACAACCTATACCTTACCTAGTGCTACAACATCAATTGCAAGTATATCTACAATTGCGAATAACGCAAACAAAGTTTATATTTCTATTAACAATAAAGTTTATTTTTCTAATGATGGAGGTGCAAATTGGACTAACATAACTTATAATTTACCAAATGTAAACCATCGAAAAATATTGGCTGAAGAATTTGGAGGTACGCAAGAGCTAGTATTTATTGCAACAAATAATGCTGTGTATTATAAAAAAGCTGGACAAGTAACTTGGACCAATTACAGTACCAATTTACCAGGAAGAAGGGCGCCAACAAATTTCACAATGTATGATGATGGAACCAATCAATCATTAATTCGTTATTATACATATGGACGTGGTGTATGGGAAAGTCCGTTTACAAATGTGAGAGCATTGAATACTCTAATTTCAGTAAATTCTGAAACCGATCCTAGTTGTAACGCGCATACCGTTACTTTTGGTGATGTATCTTTAGGTGTACCATTATCTTATTCTTGGAGTTTTCCAGGTGGAACGCCCTCTACATCTTCGTCACCTAATCCAACCATAACTTATACCTCAAGTGGTACCTATAATATTACTTTAACGATTACTGATGCGTCAAGTAATACTTCAACACAAACGATTTCAAAAACTATTCAACTTTTTCCACAAACAAGTTCTGCAATAGCAATTGTATCAAATCCAATTTCTTCTACTGTATGTTCTGGAGGTTCGGTTACCTTAACCGCTAGTGGAGGAGTTGCACCTACTACTGTAACGTTAGGAGCAGGTGCATTGGTAACACTTGGAAATACTTCGGCTTCAACATTAGGACCTAATCCATTGCAAAATTATTATGGTGGATCCAAACAATTAATGTTATTTACTGTAAATGAACTTAAGTCGCTAGGGCTGTTTTCAGGAACTCAATTATCTGGTTTTGCCGTTAATTTAGCTGCAACAAATAATGCATATGTACTGCAAAATCTTCAAGTAAAAATTCAGAATACTAATTTAACAAGCCTTAGTAGTTTTATAACAACCGGATGGGCAGTTGTGAGAAATGCTGCAAATTTTACAATAACTGGAGTAGGTTGGAATACGATTCCATTTACTACAAATTACACTTGGAACGGAACTAGTAATATTATCATTGAAATTAATTATTCGAATAATAATGCAGGATCATCTGGCAATACTGCATTGTATGGAGCTACCTCAAATGTGAGTACTTTGTTTTATCGAGTTGACAATGCTACTGCAACTACTTTGGATACGTATAGCGGATCTCCAAATTCTAGTTATTCTTCTAGAAATAATGTTCGTTTTACGGTTGTTAATACCCCTATAACATATTCATGGTTGCCTGTTTCGGGATTAAATACATCATCAGGAACGATTGTAATTGCAAGCCCAACTGCAACCACAAATTATACTGTTACTGCGTCCTCTCCAGGCTCCTGTCCAATTTCTACCTCTAAATTAGTAACTGTAAATATTTGTAATATAACATTTAATCTAAAAGCATTTTTACAAGGATTTTATGTTAGTGCAAATACAATGCGTCCAGCTTTATTTAATTCTGGTATTAGTACAAATGCGTTAGAGTGCGACTCGATAATTGTTGAATTACGCGACCCATTAAATCTTAATACAGTTGCTTATAGTAGAACTACTGTAATTAAAACTGATGGAACAGCAACAATGCAATTCCCAATAGCAGTAAATAATAATTCATATTATATAGTATTACGTCATCGTAATTCTTTAGAAACATGGAGTAAAAATACAAAGTTGTTTACTACTGGTAATGCGATAATGATGGATTTTACAACACCTTAAATATATTTAACAAAACTAAAAAGGCGATCCAACGGATCGCCTTTCTTGCTTAAAATACTTTGATATAAATTATTTTGATTTCGAATCTAGCCATTCAGTAACTCTATTGCGCAGGGAGCCAAGAGGAATAGAACCATTTTCTAAAATTATTTTGTGAAATTCTTTGATGTCAAAATCTTTTCCTAAACGTTCTTTTGATAAAGTTCTTAGTGCTTTTATTTCTTCACCACCAACGTCGTAGGAGGTAAGTTGAGCAGGCCAAACGATTATTCTGTAATAATAATTTAAAGCATCGTGCTCGGTGATTCCTGATTCCATCATAAAGGCAATGGCTTCTTCTTTCGTCCAATTTTTAATATGTAATCCTGGATCAACAACCATTCCTCTCGAAGGCCATGCTCTTCTACTTATTAATGCTGGCTTGGTTTTGTAAAGATTCATTTCTTCAGCAAGCTGTTCGCTATATCTCGCCCAGCCTTCAACATAACTTCCAAACTCAACTAATTTTGAAATGGGATGTAAGTCTTTTAAATCTTTTTGTATTCCAATTTGTAAATGATGACCAGGATATGCTTCATGAAAAGTTAGCTTCTGATTTTGACTTCTCTTTTGAGTTTCTGGATTATTCAAATTAATTCTATAATAGGCAGGTTTACCACCTGTAGCAGCTTCATACGCACCATTTCCTGATTCATAAGGTTCATAAGGCTTAATTGTTACATCACTTGATGGAAGCAAGCTAAACCATTCTTTACAACCTTTTCTGGCATCTTC
>JANPGA010000236.1:0-2582 GCA_031423735.1 Bacteroidota bacterium
CTGCTTTATCGAAGAGAGGAAAAAACTTACGATCTTGAGGAATAAAATATTTTAAGAATCCGAATGATGACATAGCGTAGCTGAATTATATGGCTAAAGTAAAGTTTTTGTTAAAACATACGTTTGATAATGTTTAGATAACATTAAAGTTTTTGGGGCTTTTCTCTATTTCCTTCAATATAAATTAATTGGCTATCGAAAAAACGCGTTGCCTTCCTCTTACAGATTCAATAAATCAAAAAACAATCTCAAGAATCCTACTTCCAGTCTATATTCTGTAAATTCATTTTACCTTTGCGCCATGTTTGAAAATAATAATAATCGTACAGAATTAAGTGAATTAGGAGAATTTGGATTGATTCGTCATATCCGTGAAAACGTAGAATTGCAAAACGCCAGTAGTTTAGTTGGTATTGGCGATGACGCTGCCGTAATTGACAATGGAAACTTTCGCACCGTAGTTACCACTGATATGTTAGTGGAAGGTGTACATTTCGATTTATCATTTTCGCCATTAAAGCATTTAGGTTATAAAGCAGTGTCGGTTAATATTAGCGATCTCTGTGCGATGAATGCGAAGCCTCAACAAATTACAACAGCTATAGCTATCTCTAATAGATTTTCCTTAGAAGCAATTGAAGAATTATACGAAGGTATTTTACTTGCATGTAAAAAATATAATGTTGATTTAATAGGCGGTGATACCTGTACTTCTCCTAGTGGATTAGTGATTAGCGTAACTGCAATTGGAACTGCAAAACCAGAAGATTTAGTTTACAGAAACGGCGCTCAAATTAATGATCTCATTTGTGTGACGGGTGATTTGGGTGGCGCTTATATGGGATTACAATTACTGGAACGTGAGAAAAAAGTTTTTCTTGATAATCCAAACTTGCAGCCAGACCTTGAAGGGTTTGATTATTTATTAGAACGCCAGTTAAAACCTGAGCCTCGTTGGGATATCATTGAAAAGTTTAAGCAATATGATATTAAGCCGACTTCAATGATTGATATTTCTGATGGACTTGCTTCAGAGATCATGCACATTTGTACCGAATCAGGAGTTGGATGTCAGATTTACGAAGAGAAAATTCCGATAGATCATCAAACGCGTGAACTCGCCATGGAGTTTGGATTAGATCCAACAATTTGCGCATTAAATGGCGGAGAAGATTATGAATTACTTTTTACAATTCCATTATCGGAATACGAAAAAATTAAAGAGCGTGCAGAGTTCAGTATTGTTGGACATATCACTGATAAAAGTGGTGGCTATAATTTTATTGATCGTCAAAATGGACAGCATGAGTTGAAGGCTCAAGGATGGGATGCATTTAAAAAGAATTTAGGTTCAGAATAAATTAATTACCTATTTTTTGTTTAATAATTATAATTAAAACCCCTTTTAACAATCTCTTTTAAACATTCAAAAAATAATTCCTAATGATTGAGATTACTTCCGATTACATTCAATGGCTAAGTGAACTTAAAAGTAAAATTCGATCGGTACAAATTAAAGCTGCTGTTGCGGTAAACACATCATTGATTCTTTTTTATTGGGAATTAGGTAAAATGATTAGTGAAAAGCAAACCCAATGGGGAACTAAATTTTTAGAAACTGTATCGAAAGATTTATTTAATGAGTTCCCAGAAATGAAAGGCTTTTCGGTTACCAATTTAAAATATTGTAAACTGTTTTATGACTATTTTTCAATTCGTCCCCAACTTGGGGACGAATTGAAAAATAGTCCCCAATCTGGGGACGAAATACGTCAATCGCTTGTTATTCAATTACCTTGGGGACACATAAAGCTAATTATAGGGAAAATAAAAGATCATACTGAAGCACAATTTTATATTGAAAAAACCATAGAAAACAATTGGAGCCGAGAAGTATTAGCGCTCCAAATAAAATCAAATTTATTTAGCAGAAATGGGAAAGGAATTTCAAATTTTAAAAATACATTACCGGAACCGTTATCTGATCTAGCACAAGAAACTCTTAAAGATCCTTATATTTTTGACTTTATGCTGTTAGCCAATGGATATAAGGAAAAAGATATAGAACAACAATTAGTACAACACATTACTAAATTCCTATTAGAACTTGGAAAAGGATTCGCATTTATAGGACAACAATACCACTTAGAAATTGAAGAAAACGATTATTACATTGATCTTCTTTTTTATCATACTCGTTTAAAATGTTATGTTGTAATCGAACTTAAAAACACCAAGTTTATCCCTGAATACGCTGGGAAGCTAAATTTTTATTTATCTGCTGTAGATAGTTTAGTAAAACAACAAGATGACCTGCCTACAATCGGTATTTTACTTTGTAGAGATAAAAATAATATAGAAGCAGAATTTGCATTAAGAGATATAAATAAACCAATGGGGGTAAGTGAGTTTCAAATAACAGAAAACTTGCCAGATAATTTAAAAAGTAGTTTGCCATCAATCGAGGAAATAGAAAATGAATTAAGATTTTATGAGGATTAAAATAATGAAATTAAATTTAAAGAGTTTAGTAGTAAATGTAATTAGGGAAAATTTAAATTAATTATTTAAATGAAAATTTC
>JANPGA010000237.1:0-8452 GCA_031423735.1 Bacteroidota bacterium
TTGCTTTATCGAAAGGAATTAAATGATGCTTTTCATGGTGATTTTTAAATTCACGATGAAATAGATAATTGGCGATCTTATGTCGGAGGGTTTTCTTCATAGCCCTGATTATTCAGATTGTAAAAGTACCTAAAAATGAACTAGGATATTAAATCCAAAAATTCTTGCTCAGAAATTATTTTTACTCCTAAAGAGCTAGCCTTCTCCGTTTTACTGGGTCCTGAATCTGAACCCGCCAACAAATAATCCGTCTTTTTTGATACAGAACTGCCATTTTTTCCACCGTGGCGCTCGATTAGATGTTTCAATTCATCACGACTGTATTGCTCAAAACTACCCGTAACTACAATAGTTAATCCTTTTAAATGATCACTGATTTTAGCATTTGAAGAATCTTCCTTTATATTAAATTGTAATCCCGCATTTTTTAACTGATTAATAAGGGCAATTTTATTTGGATTATCAAAAAACAAACGCACACTGCCAGCTATTTTATCACCAACTTCTGGGGCTTCAATTAATTGATCATAAGTAGCATTAATAATCGAATCAATATCGCCAAAATGTCGAGCTAATTTCTTGGCAACAGTATCGCCCACATAACGAATCCCAATTGCAAATAACACCCTTTCGAAAGGAATTTCCTTTGACTTTTCAATACCTTCAAGAATATTATCAGCCGACTTTTCACCCATGCGTTCTAATCCAATAATTTCCTCCTTACGGATTGAATAGATATCGGCAATATTTTTAATGATGTTCTCGCGATACAGCAATTCTATGGTTTCGATTCCAAATCCGTCAATATTCATCGCCTTGCGGCTAGTGAAATGTTCGATTTTTCCTTTTATTTGAGGCGGACAACCATCTTCATTCGGACAATAATGCTGAGCCTCTCCATCAACACGGTTGAGCTTTGTATTACATTCAGGACAAACTTCAGGAAATGAAACAACAATTGAATTCGGCTTTCTTTTAGTAAAATCTACTCCAGTAATTTTAGGAATTATTTCACCTCCCTTTTCAACAAAAACAGTATCCTCATAATGGAGATCCAATTTTTGTATCTGATCTGCATTGTGTAAAGAAGCCCTTTTTACAATTGTTCCTGCTAATAATACTGGTTCGAGATTGGCAACTGGAGTTATTGCACCTGTTCTTCCTACTTGGCAAACAACCGACTTCAAAAGTGTAGAAGAAGATTCTGCTTTAAATTTATAAGAAATTGCCCAACGCGGTGACTTAACCGTAAATCCTAATTCCTCCTGTTGACGGTAAGAATTTACTTTAATAACCACGCCATCGATATCGAAAGGTAAATTATCACGGTTTTTATCCCAGTAATGAATATAGTTCATTACCTCTTCAAAATTGTTACAAAGTTTTCGCTCTTTTGAAATTTTAAATCCCCATTCTGATGACTCATTTAAAGCATCACTATGATTAATTATACTCGAATTTTCAGTATAAAGAGCATAAAAATAACAATCAAGTTTTCGTTTGGCTACCTCACTACTGTCCTGCATTTTTAAGGATCCAGCAGCTGAATTTCGTGGATTTGCAAAAGGTGTTTCTCCAATTTCAATTCTATCAGCATTAATTTGTTCGAAGATAGCATGAGTAAGAATTACTTCTCCTCTCATTTCAAATGAATCTGGAATATTATTTTTATAAATTTTTAATGGAATCGATTTAATCGTTTTAACATTATTTGTAACATCATCACCTTGTATTCCATCGCCACGAGTTACAGCTTGTTTTAATTTACCATTTTCATAAGTAATCCCAATTGCAACACCATCAAATTTTAGCTCACAAACGTATTGCAAATCCTCACCTGGAATTAGTTTACGAACTCTTGAATCAAATTCAAGTAAATCTTCTTCCGAATAGGTATTCCCTAAGGAAAGCATAGGGTATTTATGCTTAACAGTTTTAAATTCCTTAGTAATTTGCCCTCCCACACGTTGGGTAGGAGAATTGTCTTTTAAAAGATCTGGGTATTGTTTTTCTAATTGAATAAGTTCATTCAATAATTGATCAAATTCATAATCACTTATTGAAGGAGATGCCCAAACATAATATTGAAAATTATGTTGGTCAATTTCTTTTATTAAATGATCTATACGTAATGCTGCAACTTCTTTATCCATCATTTTACAATTGAAAAAAATAGATTAATGAACTCTAGTAAATTTATAAGTTCCGGGCGGAGTTACAATCAATGGAACTTTTTCAACAGTAATTGTACTAGTGTCAAGTCCAAAAGCTTTTTCCTCCGATAAACTCATCTTTTTCATATAGAAATAAATATTCAAAATGAATCTTGTATATATATTTAAAGTGTTTTCATAGGAAAGAAATTTCTCCATTACAACAAAACGAAAATCACCAATCATATGTTGACGATTTAAGGAAGCATATCTACTAGTAATATCAACTTCTTTATTTTTCACAAGTTCTTCAACAACTTGGCGGAACATTAAATTGATACGTGGCTCAACACGAAATCCTAATCTAAATCGTACATGAATTAGTTTATCATCAACCAACTCACGAACACGATATTCCATAGTATAGGGTTCATCTAAAACATCAACATGTACCATCCAATAAACATCTGCTCTTTTAGGTTGTTTCTGCAATATTGAATAAATAATTTTACTTTCTACTTCCTCATCGCTACTTGCTCCAGTTAAATAAACAAGATGAGTTGAATACTTAGGAATTGTTTCATCTTTGCTTACATCAGATAAGATTTCATAATATTTTTTCAATTTCACAAATTCAACTAACCCAGCACGAATTTTTCTAGCTTCATTCCAAACCCACATGATTAAGAAAATAGCTAAAGCAAGAAAAACAGTTACATAACCTCCATGAGTAAATTTACTTAGGTTAGCAATTAAAAATGAAATTTCTATCGT
This sequence comes from Bacteroidota bacterium, assembly GCA_031423735.1. Lineage (GTDB taxonomy): Bacteria > Bacteroidota > Bacteroidia > AKYH767-A > OLB10 > JANXSD01. Next base: position 2,928 of record JANPGA010000237.1, read on the forward strand.
CATGAAAACTCCAAAAATTATGATAATTAATATTTTCGGATATTTTTTCAAGAATAGATAGTAAGTTAATAATGTAGTAGTCATTAACATTGTTAATACAATCGCCAACCCATAAGCGGCTTCCATATTAGTTGATTCCTGAAAATACAATACAATTCCTATTGTGCCTAAACATAAAAGCCAATTAATACCTGGTATATATAATTGCCCTCGTAAATCAGTTGGATATTCAATTCTACCTTTTGGTAAAAAGTTTAAACGCATGCCTTCGTTAATCAATGTAAATGTTCCACTAATTAAAGCTTGGCTTGCAACAACAGCAGCACAAGTTGCAATAATAATTCCTGTTAGTAAAAACCATTGAGGCATTAGCGCATAAAAAGGTTTAATATTTCCTAATAGTTCACCTGAGTGATTCAATAACCATGCTCCTTGTCCAAAATAATTTGCAAGTAATGCTGTTTTAACAAAGATCCATGATACTCGAATATTTTGCCTGCCGCAATGACCAAGATCAGAATAGAGAGCTTCGGCACCTGTTGTACAAAGAAAAACTGCTCCTAAAATCCAAAATCCTTCAGGATATTGAGTTAATAATTTCCATCCATAATAAGGATTAACAGCCTTAAAAACGATTGGGTTTTGAAATATTGCAACTAAACCAAGCACCAATAACATCCCAAACCAAATCATCATTACTGGCCCAAAAAACTTACCAATAAATTTTGTTCCAAATTGTTGAATAAAGAATATCCCGAATAAAATACCAATAACTATTGGCAATACATTTAAACCAGGATCGATTACTTTTAATCCTTCAATTGCAGAAGCTACAGAAATAGGAGGGGTAATTATACCATCAGCTAAAAGAGCGGCACCACCAATCATTGCTGGAATAGCAAGCCATTTAATATGCATTTTACGAACCAAAGCATACAAAGAAAATATTCCACCCTCGCCTTTGTTATCTGCGCGAAGAGTAAGTATGATATACTTGAAGGTTGTTTGTAAAGTGAGTGTCCAAAATATACAGGAAATACCTCCTAATACTAACCCTTCATCAATTACTCGATGACCGATTACTGCTCCCATTACATATAAAGGAGAGGTACCAATATCACCAAAAATAATTCCCAGAGTAACGAGAAGTCCCGCAGCCGATACTTTATTATGATTGATATGTCCGCTAGCCATTAGAGGTATTTAATTTACCCCGATCCCCGAAAAAGGCAATGATAATACTATTTCTGATTTTCAATTTATGAAATTTTTATTGGGCAATTTCTTTTTTCTTAACAGTTTTTTTGATGGGCTTATCCGAATTATTTTTCCATGCCTCTTCAACAGATGATTCAAAATCTGCAAGCGCATTCATAAAATAAATATAAGCATCATAAGGAGAATCGAACGGACTAAAATATTTATGTACATCGCCATCACTCCAAAATTTGGTACACATATAATAGAAATGATCACTCGTTTGTAATTTACCCCAAACTTCAAGCAAATCTTGGTTACCCGAATTTTTAACTTTTTCTTCGAGTTGATACAAGCGTTTTGCTGCTTCCTTTTCCATTGGATTGCTCAACCATGCACTTAAATCACGTTCAGCATCAGCCCAACTAATAAACTCAGGAGCATCATATATATCTCTTACTTTATAAATATCAGCTGCTTCAGAAAGTGTTTTAAAATCGAAATCTTTATGCTTTAAAATTTCAGCAGGAAGGTGATCAAGGAAATCAAAAATTCCAGTTTCTTCCCATTGATGTTCACCAAAAGTTTCATAATCCATAAAGAGATTTACTACTTCACCATTACCAGCAACTTTATGAACCCACGATGCAAATGTATCTGCTTGTAAAGGCCATTCCGACCAATTGCGATCACTGAAACGAAAAGCTACATCATCGGATAAGCTATAATTTTTTAAGAAAGCTTTTATTTTTAAAGTTCCAGCAGGTTGGTATAATGAATTTGGAGTACGAGTACCAAGTAATCTATCAACACCTTCACAAAGGATGCCTTTGTAACCCATTTTTTCAATTACTGATGCTAATTCATTATTGTAAATTAACTCTGTATTTCTAAAAATCTTTGGAGTTTGCCCGAAATATTCCTGAATCTTTGCTTTATGCTTTTCTACCTGACGTTTAAATTCATCTTTAGAGTAAATAAAAGATAGCGAATGATAATAAGTCTCACTTAAAAATTCAACACAACCAGTTTTTGATAGATCAATAAAAGACTGTAAAACATCTGGTCGATGATTTTCGAATTGCTCAATTGCCGTTCCGCTGATAGAATAGGTAATTCTAAATTTACCTTTATGACGATTGATTAAATCAAGCATCTTACGATTTGTTTTCAGATAGCATTTCTCCGAAACCTTATCTAAAATAAGTCGATTTTTTTCATCATCTTCATAGAAATGATCTTTCCCAATATCAAAGAAGGAATATCTTTTTAAACGAAATGGTTGATGAACTTGGAAGTAGAAGCAAACTGATGGCATATCGTTTTGATTTATTCTTTAATAGGTTGTCTAGATTTATCTAAAAATTTTACTTGGTATTTATTAAATTCAATTGTTGTTTAATAGATTTTTGAAAATTAAATTGCTAAGCCATTTCTTCCTCAGGAATTAAACCAAACTTTTTATAACCTTCAATTACTTTAGCGGCAGAATTATCCCAAGAAATATTTTCTAGATCTTTATAAGCATCTTGCTTAACTTGTTCTTTTAACACTTCATCATGCAAAAGTCGGATAATATATCCTGCGGCACGATCAACATCCCAATAATCAAATTTTAGAGAGCCTGTAAGAACTTCTGCAACTCCTGATTGCTTACTTATTACTGCTGGAATTCCGAATTGAACTGCTTCAACTGCTGATAATCCAAAAGGCTCCGAAACTGAAGGCATTACGTATACATCGGCAATTGAAAGTAACTGACGAACTTTATCTAGTGTTAAAAATCCCGTTAAATGAAAACGATGAGCGATTCCTCTTTCAGCTGCTCGTTCTAACAATGGGTTGAAAAATTCTCCAGTTCCAGCCATTACAAAGCGAACATTTTGATCTTTGGCTAAAACTTGTTCTGCTATGTCAACAAAATATTCTGGACCTTTCTGACGAGTTAATCGTCCTACAAAAAGAACCATTTTCTCTTTAAACATTTTCTCGCCTTCAAAAGGAATAACAGGACGAATTCCATTATGAACTGTACTTATTTTACTCCAAGGAATATGATAATAATCGTGAATAACATGTCCTGTAAAATTACTTACTGGCATGAGTACATCAGCTGTTTCCATTCCCTTTTTTTCAATCTGATAAACCCATCCTTTGCTATGAGGACCACCACGATCAACTTCAAGGGAATGAATATGCATTGCAAGAGGTTTCCCTGTTTGAGCTTTAATTTCCATACCTGCAATCATCGTCATCCAGTCATGGGCATGAATAATGTCGAAATCTAGTGAATGTGCAAGTTTAGCAGCCAATTTCCCAAAAACAGTTACCTTTTCAATAACATCTCCACCATATAAATCGTCGATATGAAAAACCTCTACAGTTTCATTTCCAACCTTTATTTTCTTCAAATATTGGCTTTCTACATTGTGCATAGGTCCATTGCCCATTTGATTCCCATTATAATAAGGATTTAAATGAGTATCAATAAAATGAACTTGCTTCACTTTTTTGTAAGAATCAGCATGACCAATATTTCTAAGGGTTTTAGCATCAATGGTATTTAATCCAATAAGATTTAGATTTTTTACAACGAAATCAGGGTTTGATTTCGGAATAATCATGGTAACATTGGCTATTTTTGAAAGCGCAATACATAAATCATGACAAGCTACTCCTAATCCACCATTAATTACAGGAGGAAATTCCCATCCTAACATTAAAACTTTTGGAGAAGTAGGGGAGGTGTGAGAATTTATAATTCCAAGTGATGATTTAGTCTCAGGCATTGTTGTAATAAAGTGGTTAATAGGTTACAAAGGTAGATTTAATTGAGCGCAGAATCAAGATATTGCCCTTTTGTTTTAAGAACTTACTAATACTTTAATGTTAATCATGAAAAACATTAATAATCATGTTCTAAAACTGATTAAAATTTAAAACAGAAATAAAGTGTATGAAATTAATTGTTTTAGTTTTTAAATATACATAGATTTGTATTGTAAAGATTACTTACATCACCTTTAAAGCAGATTTTATTCTATGATGCAAAATCCTCAATCTCGCAGCTTGTCCATTTTCGGAACCCTAATGATAATTTGTGGCTTTCTTGCATATATATCTATTGGAATAAAAGCAAGAAACATTTTGTTTTCAGGTTTAGGATTCGGTGCTATTGCGTGGTTATTATCTTGGCTAAATGGAATAGGAAAAATTAATGTTTGGAGTGGAATTGCACTTTCTTTTGCAAGTAGTTTTATTTTTGGACAAAGAACAATTGCTAATCTTTTAGCATTAATTGGAATCATTCAACATTCAATGCCATTGGATGCTTATAACAAGTGCATTGCTATCGTAATTTTACTGTTTATGTGCATCACTTCATTAGGAACATTAATGCTACTTTTTTATTCAATTCCGGAAAAGGAGGTCTAATTTAGATTTCGAATTATTAATAGAAGAATACTTGAAATTTATTCTTTTGTAAATTTTTCAAATAAAATTTTAATTAAAAATCAATCGTTTTCTAGGAAATAAGAAGTGCCACCAACCCAATCAAGATCTGCATTATAACGAACACCAATCATTTTGCCTTTACTCATCCTTCCTAAATTTAATGCGAGTTCAGGTCGTGATTCATTTTTGTCCCATAAATACAATAATCTAATTTCACACTTAACAGGCCCTGTAGGTGACTCAACCGCTGGTGCATAAGTCACTTTTTTCTGAAGTATGAAATCGGATGGTGTTTTTAATGACAAAATATCTTCCTTTTTTACATCAAAAATAACTCCCTGTCCACTAAAAGAGAAAAGAGGCTTTAAAACCCAATTCTCCAAATCAGTTGGGATGAATTTTAACTCATGAACAAAATGTGTTTCTGGAACATATTTGCTCTTTAAAAAGGGCATCGTGTATTTGCTAATCCTGAAAAACCAATTTGGATGAGCTACCCATTCAACGTTCACCTCATCAGTAAGATTAAATTCTCTTTTTAAATCATCACGTTGAACTAATTCATCAAAAATTATTCGATTATAAATTCGATAAATTGGTGTTTTTACTCCATCTAAAATATAAAATAAATTTTTTCCTTCTTTAATAATTTCACTCAAGCAAATTGCTTTTATACCTAGGTAAGCTTGTGTGCAATAAAAATCAATTTGAGTTTTTTGTTTCCAAGGCTCAATTTCTAAAAGAATTACATTTTTTGGATTATGATTACCAACAATTACTTTCTTAAGTCGGTTGATGTAATCATCGTGTGTATAACCATTAAATTTATTGTTAAAGTTTTCAGGAATATTAAAATGCTTTTTATACATGGT
>JANPGA010000238.1:0-1547 GCA_031423735.1 Bacteroidota bacterium
GTTATAAAATAAATTGGAAGTGGCAGAAAAAACATAAACGAAAATTGCGTTATAAATAATGGAATAAATATTTTTTTGTACTTTAAAAACAAATAAATCATGAAAAGTTTGAATGAATATCTTATGGAAAGATACACTTCAGGATCCGTTCAACGATACTTGTTTTCTATAAAATTATTTATTAGTATAGTAGGTAAATCAAATACAATATCTGCTAAGTATATTCAGATAACTGATTATTTAAATATCCTTCGTGAAAAAGGTTACAGTTCACAATATGTTGAAACGGAATTATACGGAATAAAAAGTTACTATGCATGGTTACAAATTACTCAACAACGATTCGATAACCCTACGAATAAATTATTTATCCATAATATTAAGAGTCGAGATGTTCAATTTCAAAATTTATTTACTGAAAATGAATTGGGATTTCTCCTAAAAAGGGAAAATCGATATGGGTTATTGAATTGGAGGAATAAACTAGCAATTTCGTTTTATATTTATCAAGGATTAACTACTGGAGAAATTGTTAATTTAACGATACATGATATCAATCTTGACAATTCGTTACTCTTTATTAGATCAGGTAGAAATATTAGTCGATTATTACAGCTCAATGATGAACAAATGTTTTTTCTAAAGCAGTACTTAACATTTGACCGGCCATTTTTAATAAAATATCCAACTGAAATTTTATTAATAGGTAAATTAGGAAAACCTGAGGCAGGAGAAGGAATTCAATATTTAATCGAATGTCAAAGGTTACTTTTCCCTGATCGAAAATTAAATCCAAAAACGATACGACAAAGTGCAATTGTAAATTTATTTAATAGAGGATGGGATATAAAGGATGTTCAACTTTTTGCTGGGCACCATTATCCAACTACAACTGAGATTTATAAGCCACAGGATTTGAGTGCATTAAGTAAGGCGATTTCAAAATTTCATCCGTTGGATGATTTTTAATTCCCTTTATAAGATAAAAAAAATCTTAAACAATTAGCTAAAGCGAAATTCTTTACTTTTGGGCTGTCATAAACTGAGTAATAGAATTTTTTGAAATTAATGAATAAATTAAGTCCAATAATAGCCTTTAAACTTCGCTACCTCTACTCCTTTAATGGACAGGAGAAGGATGATGAGATTGCTGGCGCAGGAAATATCAATACTGCAATGTTTTGGGAGTATGATACAAGGTTAGGTAGGAGATGGAATTTGGATCCAGTAGTTAAAATTTGGGAAAGTGGTTATTCTTGTTTTGACAATAACCCTATTTTTTATATTGATCCATCAGGCCAAGATGGAGAAGGACCAAATAATGAGTGTCCTGGAGATGTTAGAGATGGTGCTAACGGAACTCATGAGAAATATACTTCCAAAGGATGGGAATCTGCATATGACCCAACGAAAATGAAGACGTCAGATCAAGCAAAAACCTTTATAATGAATTATGATCCATTAGGTATTCCTAAAGCAAATATTAAGGATGAGAAGGGAAATATAATTTTAACATGCCCATTTGATGATTGTAATAACAATGCCAC
>JANPGA010000239.1:0-1734 GCA_031423735.1 Bacteroidota bacterium
AAATATTTCAGGCAAGTCGTTTTGATGACCCACAATGGGAATAGTTAATAAATTTCTGTTTGGATTAATATTGGTTGATACTACATCAACTTTGTTATACTGTTAGTACAATTGGGGATTAAAAAGTTTCAAGGAAATTAAAAAATATTTTTTCTGCTCATTAATATTAAAAACAGAATTACTTTTTATAGAATGAAAATTAGTACAGTTACCTTTATATTTCGTCTTTGTATTTCCAAAGATGTCGGCAGGCTAAGGTTCTATAGGGTCTCCATACTTCAGCAACTTCAATCATTTCGTTCTGCAATATTTTTCCTGATGAAGTTAATTGGTAATGATTTTTAATTGCTTGTTGAATACCAACATCTCCAATTGGAAAAATATCTGCACGGTTCATACTAAACATTAAAATCATTTCAGCAGTCCATTGTCCGACTCCTTTTATGGAAGTAAGGTATTCAACTAATTCAGTATCACTTTTACGATATAGATTTTTATAGGAAAGCGAATTGGTTAAAGAAAAAGTTGCAATATTTTTTAGATATCCAGCTTTTTGATAGGATAATCCTGCCGCTCTAATTTTATCATCATGCAATTTTAAAAGTAAATTAGGATGTGGAATTTGTTCAGGGAAAAGTAGAATAAATCTTGACCAGATTGTATCGGCTGCTTTAACAGATAATTGCTGACTAACAATTGATGTAAGTAATGATGAATATAAATCTTTTGATGGAACAGGTTCAAATTTCCCCGTTGCTTTAATAATCTTTTTTAAAGTAGCGTCTTTATTGAGTTTCTTATACGCATCTTCAATCGACCATTTCATTTTATTAAGATTTAATGTTCAATACTAATTAGCTGAATCTTTTAATATTCTCAAATTTCTTGGAAAATAATTATTAACTCGGTTTGATAGAACTTTTACCCAACCCATTGGTGAAGATTCAAAATTTGCAGTATACCAACCAGGTTCAAAAGAGGATGTTGGAATGCTATCGCACTTTAAAAATCGTATTGCATCGTCTTCATTTAAGGTTAAAGAAAAAAGATCATTTCTTAAGTACAAACTCAATGCTAATTCATGAGATGGAATTAAATCCAATCCTTTTATGGTTCCAATACAAATTCCAGCTTGGCGGATATATAATGATGATGCAATTAATGAATAATCTTTTAACGCTGGTTGCGGAATTGCATATAAAATATCTTTAACTAAAAGAGGTTCAAAATAATCTGGATTCTCTAAATATTCATCAATGTAAGCAGAATAGGCAGTTGTTGGCTTAAACAAATTTTTGGAAGAAGTTGCTTCTTCACTTTCGCCTTTTTTCTTTAATGATGAAATATAAAAACCTTCACCTTTAACTTTATGAGGATAGCATTGAAGTCCAAATTCTGTAATAGTGCTATTAAAACCAATCTTGGATAAATCTACTAGATCAAGATCATGTTTTTCAATTGCATTTTTTATTTGAAGATCATTTTCTCCCGGTTCGAAAGTACACGTGCTGTAAATAATATGTCCACCAGGTTTTAACGATGAGATTACATCATTAATAATCGATTCCTGACGATGAATACATCTTTCAACATTGTCGGGACTCCATTCATTAATTGCAAGTTTATCTTTTCTAAATAATCCTTCGCCACTGCAAGGTGCATCTATTAAAATAATATCGAAAAATTCATCTAATCTTGAAAAATCAGCTGGTTGATTTTGAGTTACAATTACAT
>JANPGA010000240.1:0-17562 GCA_031423735.1 Bacteroidota bacterium
AATTAAGAATTAAGAATTAAGAATTAAGAATTAAGAATTAAGAATTAAGAATTAAGAATTAAGAATTAAGAATTAAGAATTAAGAATTAAGAATTAAGAATTAAGAATTAAGAATTAAGAATTACTTAGAAAAAATTTTGGGATTTTTGGGGAGATTGGTGTTGGTTTTTTGAAATATTTTTTGGGGTGGAGAACAAATTTGTGGTGTTGGAGTATAAGATAAATTGACAATTGATAGAAGAATAAAATACATTATAAAAATGAACAATCGAATTCTGATCGTTGTGGGAACGCGACCAAATTTTATTAAGATTACCCGATTCAAAAAAGTAAATGAGGCGATGGGGAATCCTTTTGAGATAAAGATTGTACATACTGGTCAGCATTATGACGATAAAATGGCGGCAGTATTTTTTGAGCAATTTGAGTTGGAGCCCGACTTCTTTTTAAATATTCCACAAGGAACTCCGAGCAACCAGATGGCTGAAATAATGCTTCGTTTAGAGAAAGTAATTCTTGATTTCAAGCCGGGATTAGTGATGGCCGTTGGCGATGTGAATTCGACATTCGCTGCTGCATTTACTGCTCATAAATCAGGAATTAAAGTAGCCCATATTGAAAGTGGATTGAGGAGCCTTGATAGAGGAATGCCAGAGGAAATAAATAGACTTTTAACAGACGAGATCAGTGATTATTTTTTTATTACTGAACAAAATGGGATGGATAATTTATTGAAGGAAGGGAAGAAAAAAGAACAGATGTACTTTGTTGGTAATACCATGATTGACACCCTAGTTGGGTTTGAATCTAAAATCAATGAAAGTGATGTATTGAATCAATATAATTTAAAAGCACAAGGATATGTATTGATGACAATGCATCGTCCGGCGACTGTTGACAATGAAGAAGGTTTGACAAAACTAATTGACATTATTGAATACATCACCAGCAATTACGACTTAGTTTTTCCGATACATCCAAGAACATTAAGTAAACTTACACATTTTGGTTTGATGGATCGTGTGAATGCTAATAAGCGATTAATACTTACAGAGCCTTTAGATTATTTTGCGTTTCAAAAACTTACAGCTGATTGCAGATTTGTAATTACTGATAGCGGTGGAATTCAGGAAGAAACTACATTTCGTAGAGTACCTTGCTTAACATTAAGACCAAATACAGAGAGGCCATCTACAGTTACAATAGGTACTAATGAATTAGTTCCTTTCGATATCACTAAAGTAAGAGCTAAAATCAATGAAATTATTGAAGGCAGCTATAAGAAAGGTGAAATACCACCGCTTTGGGATGGACATTCAACGGAGCGAATTTTAGAAGTATGTACAAAATTGATGTTTGTTAATCCAATAATGTGCTAAATTTAGGTCTGCGAAATTGTAATTTGGTTATGATTGATAAAAAATTTCTGATAAATTTTAGTGTTGAAAAATTTGTATCATCGCTAATGTCTATAGCTTTTGTTATATAACAAAAACGATACAGCATGAAAATATTAATTACTGGAGGCGCGGGCTTTATTGGATCTACACTTTGTATTAAACTTAAGGAGAAATACCCTACTTATTCAATAGTTGCTTTTGACAATTTAAAGAGGCGAGGATCAGAATTAAATTTGATTGACTTTAAAAAAAGAGGAATTGAATTTATTCATGGTGACATTCGTAATATTGAAGATTTAAATTCCGTAGGATCATTTGATGTATTAGTTGAAGGCTCAGCTGAACCATCAGTAATTGCTGGTCTTAGCTCTGATCCTACCTATGTTATTAATAACAATCTTTATGGTTCAATTAATTGTTTTAATACCTGTTTAAAATATAAGGCTAAACTTATTTTTCTTTCAACAAGTCGTGTTTATCCAATTAAAAAAATAGAGACCGCAAATTTTGTTGAAGAAGAAACACGATATTCATTTAGTGAAAATCAAAAAGAAATTGGTATTTCCAAATTGGGGATTTCAGAAAATTTAAGTCTTTTTGGAGCTCGTTCATTTTATGGAGCAACGAAATTATCGTCGGAACTTTTTATTCAAGAATATGCTGAATTTTATAATTTAGAATCTGCTATTACTCGATTTGGTGTAATTGCTGGTCCTCGCCAAATGGGTAAAACGGATCAGGGTGTTGTTACTTTATGGATGGCAAAACATTATTGGAAAAAGCCTCTTAAGTATATTGGATATGGTGGCAGTGGAAAACAAGTTAGAGATATTTTACATATTGATGATTTAATTGATCTAATGGATCTACAAATTCATCAAATAAATAAATTTAATGGAAAGGTATATAATGCAGGTGGTGGATTAAATACTAGTGCATCGCTTCAAGAAATGACTTCCATTTGTGAAAAGATTACTGGAAATAAAATAAAAATTGATCCGGAATTAGAAAATAGGCCTGCTGATTTGAGGGTTTTTATTACAGACAATTCAAAGATTGAAAATGAAATTGGATGGAAACCTAAACATAGTGTGGAAAATATATTTTCTGATATTTATAATTGGATTAACCAAAATGAGAGTCAATTAAAATCTATTATAAATGACTAATGTTAGCGTTATAAATTCGCTTTTCAGTTTTATAGAAAGTAAAGCTCAGAAAAAATATTATCCTTATTATTTGGGTATTTTATTAATGTTATGTAGTTGGTTTTTTGTGTTTCCTAGATTTGTAAAATTTGATCCAAACTATATTACTTGGCAAACTGTAATCTTAAAATCAAATGATTTAACGAATACCTTAAGTCATTTAGATCCTATTAGTAATTATTCGAAAAAAGTTTTTAGGCTAACTATTCCTGTTATTATGAGAATTGCTCATTTAACTCCGTTGGCTGTTATTGTTCTACAGTGTTTCATTGGCTATTTAATTTACGTTTTTAGTTATAAATTAACCAATAGAATTTTAAATGATACTATTTCTGCAACATTCTTAACTGCTGGTTTAGCATTTATATATTTTGGCAGGGCTGCATATTTTGATATTGACTCAACATGGTTTGATGCCTTTGCTTATTTCTTTTTAATAATGGCATTATACAGTAGAAATCTCTTTGCAATTTTTTCCTTTTCTACCTTCGCTGCATGGACTGATGAGCGAGCATTTATAGCGCTTTCCATCGTGTTTTTATTCCATCAATTGAAAAATAATTTTGAACAAAAGATCAATTTAAGGACTTTGCTTAAAATAAAAAAAGAGAGCATAATAGTGATAGTTGCCATGCTCTTTTACTTAGGTGTGCGCATGCTCCTATCCTATCAATATAATATGCATACTCCTTCTGAAGGTGCGAATTTATCGGTATTGAAAAAAACTTTACCCTTAATGTCGACTGGTATATGGACATTTTTTGAAGGATTTTGGTTAATCTATTTGTTAGTTATTTTGCATACGTTTATCAATAAAAATTATTTACTGTTAATTTTATTTATACTTCCAATGATTGTATTTTTTATTATCTCTGGATGTGTTTGGGATATTACAAGAAGTGGTTCTTATCTTGTTCCCATGATATTTATTTTAATTTATTATTTACGAGATTATCAATCAAAAAATGACTTAAGACAATTGTTATTAGTTTGTTTTGTAGTTTCATTTTTATATCCACCAACATTAGTAATGGCAATTGGAAGAAATATTTGGATTGGAGCACCCAGTTTATTTCAACTAGTGATTAAAATGCTTTAAAATTTAAATTATCAACCATGGCAAACATTTGTCTTATTACAGGATCTTCAGGACTTATTGGAAGCCAATCTGCAGAATTTTTTTCTAAAAAGTTTGATAAAATTATTGGTATTGATAACAATATGAGGGCTGAATTTTTTGGTCAAGATGCTTCTACCGAATGGAACACAAAAAGGTTGGTTGAAGAGATTTCTAACTTTGAACATCATGCAATAGATATTAGAAATATTGATGAACTTGATAAAATATTTTATGAATATAATTCTGACATCAAATTAATAATTCATGCTGCAGCACAGCCTAGTCATGATTGGGCAGCGCGAGAGCCTATTGTTGATTTTACCGTTAATGCAAACGGAACATTGAACATGCTTGAAATGACAAGAAAATATTGTTCGGGGGCTACTTTTATTTTCACTTCAACCAATAAGGTATATGGCGATACTCCGAATTATTTACCCTTAATAGAATTAGAGAAAAGATGGGAAATAGATTCATCACATCCTTATTATAAAAATGGTATTGATGAAAGCATGAGTATTGACCAAACTAAGCATTCATTATTTGGTGTTTCAAAAGTTGCTGCTGATGTATTGGTTCAAGAATATGGAAAATATTTTGGAATGAATACTGGAATATTTCGTGGTGGTTGTTTAACAGGTCCTAATCATTCGGGAACTCAATTACATGGATTTTTATCTTACTTGATGAAATGTGCAATTAATGGAGATAAGTACACTGTATTTGGATACCAAGGAAAACAAGTGAGAGATAACATTCATAGTTGGGATTTAGTTAATATGTTTTGGTATTTTCATCAGCAACCTCGTCAAGGCGAAGTATATAATGCTGGTGGTGGTAGATTTTCAAATTGTTCGATGGCAGAAGCGATTGAGATGTGCGAAAAAATTACTGGGAAGTCGATGAATTATTCCTACTCAGAAGACAATAGAATTGGAGATCATATATGGTGGATCAGTGATATTGGAAAGTTTAAAAATCACTATAAGGATTGGACGCATAAATTTAATGTACTTGATATTTTGACTCAAATACATGAATCATTTACTAAGAGATAATTATGAAATTAAGCATAGTAATGCCAGCTTATAATGAGGAAGATTCCATTGCTGAAACTATTGAACAAATAGAATTAGCATTAAATCAAGTAAAAATTGATCATGAAATTTTCGTTGTAAATGATAATTCGAATGATGATACAGCGAATGTTTTAAATGAGCTATGTAAAAAATATTCTAATCTTAAATATGAAACCAATCCAGGTCCTAATGGATTTGGATATGCGGTTCGATATGGTTTAGAAAGATATAGTGGAGATTGTGTAGCTGTTTTCATGGCTGATTTATCTGATTCTCCATATGATCTTATTAGATTTTATACAACCATGGTTGAAGGAAATTATGATTGTGTTTTTGGTAGTCGTTTTATTAGTGGTGGAAAAACAAAAGATTATCCATTTTTAAAAAAAATAATTAACAGAACAGCAAATTTTATTATTCGGATGGTGATGCGGATAAATTACAATGACACTACAAATGCTTTTAAGTTATATAAACGCCATACCATTGAAGGTGTAAAGCCCTTTTTATCTCCACATTTTAATTTGACTATTGAATTACCTCTAAAGGCAATTATTAGAGGTTATTCCTATACAGTTGTTCCTAACTCGTGGATAAATAGAAAGCATGGTGAATCAAAACTTAAAATTCGTGAAATGGGAAGTAGATATTTTTTTATTTTAATGTATTGCTTCATTGAAAAGTATTTTTCTCGTGGCGATTTTAACAAAAAGTGGTAAAGCTCTAATAGTCGATAAAAGCCTATATAGGTAGATTTAGTTTTTCTGTTGGTACAGAATCAGTACTTATTGATGTTTTGCCAACAATTTTAAAATTTGATGAATAAAATTCTGATATAGATCATATGGCACCATTAAAGCAGAAGCATATAAATGGTATTACAGATTAGCAAATGGTAAATGGTTCGAGAGGAATATGGTTGCATCTGGTTATTAATAACTTACGATTTTGAAGCTATTTTAATTAAACTTATCAAAACCTGATTATTTTGAGAAAAATGATTTTTCTTTAAATTGTAGGACTTAATCACTAATGATATTAACATTTTATTCATTTTTTGTTGGTTAAAAATGATTTAATGGGCTTAGTTCAACGGGCAATTTGGTAATTTAGCAGAATTAAGCAGTTATTACAGCAATTATATTCAATTAATCCTTAAATTAGAGAAACTTAAAACCTCTAATTACGTAAATTACCCCTGATACAATGTCTCGAAACAAAAAAACGGAGTTAAAAAACCTTTTCGAGAATTGTTACATTTTATGAAAAAGCATTTACTTGTCACTTTTGATTACGAGTTATTTTTAGGTCCTAGAAGTGGGCAAGCTGAAGGCTGCCTTTTAGAACCAACGAATGCTCTTTTAAACATCATGCGACCGCATGGAATAAAGGCAGTTTTTTTTGTTGATACCACGTATCTATATACACTAGAAAAATATTCGAAACAATACGAAAAATGTAAACGTGATTTACGAATTGTAAGCGATCAAATTCAGAATATTATACGTGAAGGGCATTACGTATTCCCACATATCCATCCTCATTGGTTAGATGCTCAATATCTACCTGATCAACATGAGTTTGTTTTAAAAGATGTTCGGAGGTATCGTTTTCATGCACTTGATCGTGATGATCGTGAATTATTATTTAATGAATCGATGCGAATTCTTTATGGAATTATTCGTGTTGAAAAACCTGACTATAAAATTAATGCTTATCGAGCAGGTGGTTGGTCGATTCAACCATTTGATGATATCAATCCCTTTTTTAAGTCTCATGGAATAGAATTTGATTTTAGTGTAATGAGAGGTGCTTATCAGTTTTCGAATGCACAATATTTTGATTTCTCAGATGCTCCAACGAAACCAATTTATCAATTCAATGATGATGTTGTTAAAGAGGATTTATTAGGACCATATACTCAAATTAGTAGTTCAATAATTAAGTTAACTCCTTATATAAAATTAGCTGATAGAATTCTTCAAAAAGTTTTATTTAAATTTGTTAAAGATCATACTTATGGAAGAGGTGTTGGGCAACAATCAAAATTGCTTAAGGATTTAAGTCCAAGTTCATTAAAGGGTCATCCTTCGAAAGACAAAAGCCATGAACCTGTAGCGGTAGAATTATTAAGTTTTGTTAAAATTCAGAGCTATTTAAATTTTTTACGAGAAGAAAATTATATGCATTTTGTATCTCATCCAAAGATGCTTAGTAATCATAATTTAAAAACATTAGATCAATTTCTAAAAATTGCATTTCATGATCATACGATAGAAACCGACTTTATTAAGATTGCCGACTTTTACAAAACGAATAAATCCTAATAATTAGTTCTCCGTTTAAAATACTTTGGTTTAAATTCATGATTATCTTCTCTGTAATAAACCGTTGATTTAATTTAGTGTACTAAAATAAAAATTACTTCGCATTAACACTTCAAGAAAAACAATTTATGAGATTGGTTCAAAGTACTTTTTATTTCGAAATTATAAAGTTTAAAACGCAAATTGAAATCATTAAATAATTTTGAAAAGATAGATCCTTGCCAACAACTATCTCTTATGAAATAAAGCGATTTAAAACGTAAATAAATTGGGATATTAATAAATTCCCTTGACCACTTCGCTCATACAAAGAACATCTTTATTTTTAAAACTTTATAAGATGTTTAAATTTGAAATACTTTATGAAAAAAATAATTTATCTTACCTATGCAGAACCTCCTTCAGGTGTGTTTTCAAGCCAGGTAGTAGATGTAATTCAATATATCAATAAGGAATTAAAGAGTGACATACAATTAGTATCATTCATTTCATTACATGATTATAAAAAACACAAATCAATAATTATTAAGCAATTCCCTAGCGCCATAGTTTTACCTATGCTACCTAAGGCAACATATTGGAGATTCAATACTATTATATTATGGTTTATTTGTTTTTTTATTAGACCTTATGCCATACTTGCAAGAAATGTAATTGCAACGAATATGGCATTAAAAATTAGAGATATTAGTACTGTAAAAAAAGTTTGCTTTGATGGAAGGGGAGCAATAGCTGCTGAGTGGAAAGAATATGATGTAAAAGTTGTAGAGAGTTGGAAAAAAGAAATAGATATTCTTGAAAAGAAAGCAGTAATAAGCAGTAATTTTCGAATTGCGGTTTCTCAGAAACTCGTTGAATATTGGAACTCGAACTATGGTTACCACGAAAAAGCTCACGTGGTAATTCCTTGTACTTTAAATAGCAGTTTTAAAGCAACCAGCCCTACAGATATAGAAATTGCTGAAAGTAGAAATAATTTGGGGCTAAAAGAGCACGATTTTGTATTTGCCTATTCGGGATCAACAGCTGGATGGCAATCATTTTCCATATTATATCCATTTCTATCGAATTACTTAAAGGCGGGTAACCATTATAAAGTAGTATTTTTGGCCTCAGAAGAGGAGAACATTCAAAAATTAATGGATGAATTCCCAGGACAAGTAATCAGGAAATGGGTAAATCATAATGAAGTGCCTTTTATTTTAACTGCATGTGATATTGGAATATTGATTCGGGAAGAAAGTGTAACTAACAAGGTGGCGTCACCTACAAAATTCGCTGAATATTTATCTGCTGGTTTACCAGTAATAATTTCGGAAAACTTAGGTGATTATTCGGCCTTTGTTAAGGCACAAAAATGCGGTTATGTAGTAAATGATAGAGAATATCCAAAACTTGAAACAAGCAGTATAGAAACGCGTACAAAAATGATTAGTTTAGTACAACAATATTGCACTAAGGGCGCCTATCTTGAACTGTATAAAAAACTTATAAGTGAATTATTAAAAAATTAATGAAAAACATTTTATGAAAACGTTAGTAACTGGGGGGGCTGGATTCATCGGATGTGCGGTTATTGATAAACTTCAACGAGAAGGCCATGAAATATTTGTGATCGATAACTTATCATTTGGGAAAAGAGAATTTATAAATATTGATGATGATCATTTTTATAATGCTGATATTTTAGATCGTGAAGCGATTAATAACATATTTAATAAAATTAAGCCTGAGATAGTTATTCACCTTGCCGCCGTACATTTTATTCCCTATTGCAATCAACATCCTTATGAGTCAAGTAATATTAATATTAACGGGACAATTAATATTTTAGAAAACTGTAGAATACAAAAAGTTCAAAAAGTTTTCTTTGCTTCTACTGCTGCAGTATATCCAATTTATGATGAAGCTGTAAGTGAAAAACACCAAGTTGCTCCTTTGGACATTTATGGTTTAAGTAAATTAACAGGAGAGCATCTTTGCAATGAATTTCATTTAATGACGGGTATACCAACAATCATTTGTCGTTTCTTTAATGCATTTGGACCAAATGAAACTAACCCTCATTTAATACCAGAAATTCAACAACAAGTAAATGATGGATTACGCACAATAAAATTAGGAAACTTAACTCCAAAGAGAGATTTTATTCATACTTCCGACATGGCAAATGCTGTTCATATTTTGTTGAATAAAATAACAAGTGGAATTGATACTTTTAATCTTGGCAGAGGAATTGAATATTCAGTTACTGAAATTGTAGATTCTTTTTCACGCGAGATAGGTGAAGAAATAATCATTGAAGTTGATCCTACTCGTGAACGTAAAGTTGAGCGAATGCATTTACTTGCTGATGTAACTAAACTAAAGTCATTGGGATGGTCGCCATTGATTGGTATAGATGAAGGCATTAGAACTATGGTAAATAAAAAATAAATTGAAGCGTCAACAAATTCTTTTTTGTACAGATGGAATTTATCCACATTCAATAGGAGGAATGCAGCGTCATTCTGCACTATTGGTGGAAGAATTAGCACGTATGAATGTTGTTGATATAACTGTAATACATCCACATAAAAACAATGTGTTTGATCCATCATTAGGGATAAAAGAAATAGCATTGAATTTCACTCCTAGAGGAAGTTATCTGAAAGGTTGTTATAAATATTCGAAATTAGTTTATTCGCAAATTAAAATATTAAATCCCGATGTAATCTATTCGCAAGGATTTTCAGTTTGGTATGGGATTCAAAAAATAGGTTCAAAAGTTATTATAAATCCACATGGGTTAGAGCCTTTTCAAACGCTTACCTTTATTGATGGATTAAAAACTATGATGATGCGTTTTATCGAACGCTATCAATTTAAATATGCAGCAAAAGTTATTTCATTAGGCGGAAGACTTACTGATATTCTCAATAAAAAGGTTCCTTCACCAAAACGAAAAATTGCAGTGATTCCGAATGCTGTAAGTTTAATAGATCAACAAAATAGATCTTTTGATAAGGAAAAATTACAACTATTATTTGTTGGAAGATTTGCCTTTAACAAAGGAATTAATATTTTAATGGAGGCAATAAGCCAATTAAATACTGAAGGTTATAAAGATCTACTTCATTTCAATATAGTAGGCAAAGGGCCATTGTATGATGAGTATATTCAAAAATATAATTTTCCTAATGTGACCTTTGTTGGGTTTGCTGATGATGAGACATTGGCTAAACAATATCGCGAAAATGATTTATTTGTTTTCCCAACGCTATTTGAGGGAATGCCAACAGTAGTTTTAGAAGCTATGGTAACTGGAATGCCTATTGTGGTTACAGATACTGGAGCTACTCGTGAATTAGTTGATAGCAGCAATGGCTTTGTAGTAGAAACCAACAATGTAAGGGCTTTTAAATGGGGTATTCAGTCTTTTTATCAATTGAATAACGAAAAAAGGACAGCACAATCGAATGCATCCTATAATAAAGTTAAGGCAAAATTTACATGGAAGCATGTAGCAGAAAAGCATTTAGAATTATTTGAATTATTTAAATCTGCTAAATGAAATCTTTTTTAAAAGAAAACGGACAATTTATTATTCTACTAATCATTTGGGTTATTGGTGGAATGATTGCTACAGAAATTGATTTAATTTTAATACCCGCAGGGATTGTACTATTAAAATATAAAGAGCGATATTCAGAAATGCTTATTGGTTTGTTTTTAATTTTATTTTTATCGGATAATCGACATTATGATTTTGATTTTGCCTGGAAAACAAAAGACATTTATCTGGTAATATTATCTGCATTTGTTTTCTTAGATACTAAGAGTTTTAATGTACGTAGTAAATTATTTTATCCCTTTATTGGTTTTTTTACATTGGCATTTATTCTTACTTATAAGAGTCCAGATCCAATGTTGTCATTTCAAAAATGTTTGTCGTTTGCATTGATGGTTATAATTATTCCTAATTATTTTATCCGTCAGTTGAATGAAGATGGTGAAAAGTTTTTAAGACTATTAATATGGATTTGTACAATACTATGGATATTAGGATTTATAATGATATTTACTGCAAATGACTGGGTTTATCTTCAAGGAAGGTATAACGGTTTATTAGGTAATCCGAATGGCGTTGGATTACTTGCAACATTATTTTTTATTTTAGTAATTGTTGCACAATATCATTATCCTAAAATTTTCTCAAAACCTGAGTTGTTTATCATCTTTGCTGCAATGCTTTTGTCGGTAATTTTAGCAAGTTCACGTAATGCAATTTTCTCTATTCTGCTTTTTCTTTTCTTCGCTAGATCCTATAAGATTTCCTACTGGGTAGGGTTTCTTATTCTTATTGTTGTTGCAGTATTGTATCAAGTTATAAATGAAAATCTCGCTAGCATAATTACAAGTTTAGGATTAGGTTCTTATTTCCGAGTTGAGCATTTAGATGACGGTTCAGGAAGATTAATTGCATGGACGTATGGCTGGAAAGAAATTCAAAGCAATTTTTTATTTGGAAGAGGATTTGCCTACGAAGAAATGTATTTTGAAGCGAACAAATATTGGTTAAATGATTTAGGCCATCAAGGTGGAGTTCATAATACATATCTAGCATTATGGATGAACACTGGAATCGTTGGGTTGATTTTATATTTAGTTGGATTCTTCAAAACATTTTTTATAGCTGCGCAAAAAAATTATTTAGCAATACCTACCATGTTTGCAATTATGTTTTCAATAACATTCGAAGCGTGGTTTCAAGCATCCTTAAACCCATTTACCATCATAGCACTGCTGATCATCACGCTGCTGCAATATGAAAAACCAATCATCACAGAAGAAGAAAGCTCTCTTCCTGTACTTTGAGTTAGCAGGTTATGTTGTTGCCTGTTTAGAACGATTTGCTGCAAAATATGCAGTTGAAATTTATTTGGTAAGGTATCCTGTAAATAGTGTTGCACCTTTCGAATTTAAATTCAATGAATATATTCATGTTTATGATCGAAAAGAATTTGATGCTTCTCAGCTAGTACAACTGGTGCGTGAAATAAATCCTGATTTCGCTTTTGTAAACGGTTGGAGTGATAAAGGATATATGGCGGTATGTCGTGATTTGAAAAAAGAAATTCCAGTGGTACTTACGTTTGATAATCCTTGGCTTGGAACATTAAAGCAATATATAGCAACCTTAGTTGGGCCCTTTTATTTACATCGATTATTTACACATTGTTGGGTACCGGGAGAACCGAATGCAATATATGCTCGTAAATTAGGTTTTAAAGAGCAACAATTATTTAAAGGAATGTACTCTGCAGATGTAGTGTTGTTTCAAAGTTATCATCAACTGCATAAACAAACTAAAGAAACAAAATTTCCTCATCGTTTTATTTACATGGGACGATATACAGCATTAAAAGGATTTCAGGAATTGATTGAGGCTTTTAATTCACTTGATGAGGAAGAAGTAAAGGATTGGGAATTATGGTGTATTGGCAAAGGTGAATTGGAACATTTACTACCAACATCAAAACATATTAAAAATTTTGGTTTTATTCAACCCAAAGAATTAGCAAGATTTATTGGAGAAACGGGTGTATTTGTATTACCAACTCATTACGAACATTGGGGTGTTGCAGTTCATGAATTTGCCGCGGCTGGATTTCCTTTGATTTGTAGTACAACAACAAGTGCAGCAACTACCTTCCTTCATGAAAATGAAAATGGATATTTTACTCAACCTAAAAGTGTACAATCAATTAAAGATAACTTAAAAAAAGTAATTCAACAAAGCGATCGTTCATTATTACAAATGGGAAATAGAAGTGTTGAACTTTCTAATCAAATTTCGCCAGACACATGGGCTGATACCGTATGGCAAATTTTAACTAAACAAAAAGATGTGCGGAATTAGCGGAATATATGGAACGCCATTACCGGAAGGTGCTGGTGACATTCTTCAACGAATGAATGATAGTATAGCTCATCGCGGTCCAGATGATTCTGGCACTTATATGGATGATCAAATTGCTTTAGGTCATCGAAGACTTGCGATTCTTGATTTAAGTCCTGCAGGTCATCAGCCAATGTTTGATGCTTCTAAAAAAATAGCTATAGTTTATAACGGTGAAATTTATAATTTTTTAGAAATACGATCACAGCTTACTGATTATAATTTTATCACACAAAGTGATACAGAGGTAGTACTTGCTGCCTATTTAAAATGGGGAGTGGATTGCTTACAACGATTTAATGGAATGTTTGCATTTGCACTTTGGGATATTGAAAAAAAAGAATTGTTTATTGCACGAGATAGACTTGGTGTAAAGCCACTTTATTATACAGAAAAAGATGGTGTTGTTTATTTCGCTTCTGAAGTACGCGCACTACTTAATTCAGGAAAAATAAATCGAAAAATAAATCGAGAAGTACTCGCTGAATATTTTACATACCAAACTGTTCATGCACCATCAACATTGGTTAAAGATGTGTATATGCTTATGCCTGGTCATTATATGTTGATGAAAGAAGGCAAAGTAAGTATTAAAAGATGGTGGAGCGCTCGAGAGAATTATTCGAAAAGCTCGGAAGGAAAATCATACGAAGAAGTTTGTAAAGAAGTGAATCGATTACTGATGGCATCAGTTGAGCGAAGACTGATAAGTGACGTTCCTTTTGGTGCATTTCTTTCAGGAGGTATTGACTCTAGTGCGATTGTTGGAATGATGAGTAAAGTACAAAAACAACCTGTTAAGACATTCACAATAATATTTGATGAAGAAGCTTTTAGTGAGGCTAAATATGCAAGAATCGTTGCTGATCTTTTCAAAACAGATCATCATGAATTTCGATTAACACCAGATGACTTTTTAAAAGAATTACCTATAGCATTAAACGCACTTGATCATCCAAGTGGGGATGGCCCAAATTCCTATATAGTTTCTCGAATAACAAGAGAAGCAGGTATCACCATGGCATTATCAGGTTTAGGTGGAGATGAGTTTTTTGCTGGTTATCCAGTATTTAATAGAAGCCTTCAGATCCAAAATAAAAAATGGTTGTTTAATATTCCATCTCCTATTCGTAAGTTGGCAGGTGCAGCGTATTCAGGGATTAAGTCAGATATTACTGCTGACAAAATGGTACAATTACTAAATCAAGAAGATCATACATTAAATTCAAGTTTTCCATTATCTCGCCAAGTGGGACTACCGCAACACGTTAGAGGGTTGTTAGGATTAAAAGTTTTACCATCTGATGCGATAAAAAATATATTAGCGACTGAATTGGGAGGAGAAGCTGAAAAAATGCCAGAACTTAGTAAGGTAAGTATAGCGGAGATGAGTACTTATATGCAAAATGTTTTGTTGCGAGATGCAGATCAAATGAGTATGGCTGTTGCTTTAGAAGTTCGTGTTCCTTTTTTAGATTATGAGTTAGTAGAATATGTTTTAGGAATTAATGATGAATTTAAAAAACCTCAAATTCCAAAGAAATTACTAGTAGATAGTTTACAAGGATTATTACCTGATGAAATCATTCATCGTAAAAAAATGGGATTTGTTTTTCCGTGGGCTGTTTGGCTAAAGAACGAATTAAAACCATTGTGCGAAAAAAATATCCAACAATTAGCAAAGCGAGATTTTATAAATCAAGAATACTTATTGAATGCATGGGATAGATTTCAAAAGGGAGATTCTCAAGTACGTTGGCTTGACATGTGGTTATGTACAGTACTTGAAAGTTGGATGATTACAAATGGAATTGAAGATTAACAAAATTTATTTTGCAACGAAAAAAGAAAATAGTAGTATTAGTTGATTGGTATCTCCCTGGTTATAAAGCGGGAGGTCCGATTCAATCTGTTGCAAATATCGTAGGACATTTGAAAGATGAGTTTGATTTTTCTATAATTACTTCCGATACTGATTTACATGCGGACGAGCCTTATTCAACTATAATAAAAGATGAATGGAATGATCGACCTGATGGAAGTAGGGTTTATTATTTTTCAAAAGAGAAAAGTACTTATAACAATTTACGAAAAATTTTATTAGAAGAACAAGCGGATGTGTTTTATTTAAATAGTTTGTTCTCAATTTTCTTTACAATAATTCCTTTAAGAATTAGAAAAAGAAATTTGCCCGCTCGCAGGTTTGTATTAGCGCCTCGTGGAATGTTAGGACAAGGTGCGCTAAATATTAAACCCTTCAAAAAGAAATTATTTTTAATTGCTGCTCGAATACTAGGATTATATAAAGGAATAAGATGGCATGCATCATCAGTACATGAAAGTGAAGAAATAAAAAAAGTATTTGGATCGAATGCCAATGTTCAAACGGCATTAAATCTTACTGCACCAAGAGATCTTAAATTTATCCCAAGGAAAAAAAACCAGGGAGAGCTTCAATTAGTTTTTATTAGTAGGATTGCATATAAAAAAAACTTGGAAGGCACCTTGAAAATTTTAAGCACGCTTCCCTCCTCTTCTCACATAAAGTTTGATATTTACGGCCCAATTGAAGAGCCTGAATACTGGACCAAGTGCGAAGCGATAATAAGCACAATGCCAGCACACATAAAAGTAAAATATTGTGGTGCCATAGCGAATGAAAAAGTAGTTGAAACATTGAGCAAATATCACTTAAGCATCTTGCTTACTTTTAATGAAAATTTCGGTCATTCGATTGTTGAAAGTATGGCTGCAGGATGCATAGTATTATTATCTGATCAAACACCTTGGAAAAACCTTAAAGAGCAAAAGGTAGGTTGGGATATATCGTTAAATGATGAAGAAGCAATAAAAGAGGCATTAATTAAAGTTTGTGATATGGATCAAGTTATCTTTGATCAATGGAGTATGTCGGCTTTAGAATTTGCAGGACGAGTAATTCAAAACCCTGCAGCTATTGAACAAAACAGATTATTATTTGCATGATAAAAGATCCATTAAGCCAAGCAAAAAACGAAACTGATTTATCGAGGTATGATAACAGTTGGTATGATCCAGGAGCTGGAAAGTTCAAGATTGCATTGTGGTATTTTGTGAATGTACTCTTTATAACAAATCCATTAAATCCTTTGAGTGGATTAAAAGTTTTCCTTCTTCGAATCTTTGGAGCAAAGGTGGGAAGAGGCGTAGTAATAAAGCCATCAGTAAACATAAAATATCCCTGGTTTCTTGAAATTGGTGATTACACATGGATCGGTGAACATGTATGGATTGACAATCTTGCAATGGTAAAAATTGGTAAAAATTGTTGTATTAGTCAGGGGGCTATGTTACTTTGTGGAAACCATAATTACAAAAAAACAACCTTTGATTTAATTGTAAAACCGATTACACTTGAAGATGGGTCATGGGTGGGAGCAATGTCTACTGTTTGCCCGGGAGTGACGTTAAAGACACATTCAATACTTACTGTGGACTCAGTTGCCACTGAAACCTTAGAGGCCTATTCTCTGTATAAAGGCAATCCAGCCGTAAAGATTCGCGAGCGTATAATTACCTAGTAACTTAACTATTAAGATGAAGATTTCAATCATTACCATTACTTATAACAGTGCTTCAACCGTTGAGGATACTTTACGTTCAGTAACGTCTCAAGACTATCCAGATCTTGAATATATTATTATTGATGGCAAATCAAAGGATAACACTTTGAAGATTGTAGATAAGTACAAAGAAAATATTGCAAAAATTGTTTCTGAAAAAGACAAAGGATTATATGATGCGTTAAATAAAGGAATAAAAAATGCTACTGGTGATGTAATTGGAATGTTGCATTCTGATGATTTGTATGCCAATGAGCAAGTGATTAGTAAAGTTGCAAAGAAATTTGCTGAAGATCCAAGTATTGAAGGTGTATATGCTGATTTAGTTTTTGTAAGTAGAAATGATACCAATAAAGCAATGCGTGTTTGGGAATCGGGAACCTATGAAGAAGGTGCTTTTTTAAAAGGATGGATGCCCCCACACCCAACATTTTTTGTTCGCAAAGAAGTATATGAAAAGTTTGGAGGATTTAATACCGAATTAAAACTCTCTGCTGATTATGAATTAATGCTTCGATTGATTCATAAAAATAATATTAAGCTTGCTTATCTTAATGAGACAATCGTTAAAATGAGAATGGGTGGAGTTAGTAATGTTAGTTTCTTTGTGAAATTAAAAGCTAATTTAGAAGATAAACTTGCTTGGAAGATGAATGGCTTGAAACCTAATTTTACAACAATTTTCATGAAGCCACTTCGAAAGATAAAACAATATTTTAAGAGAGTTTATACTGCGTTATTTTAATTGATTTTTCATACTTGATTCTTGATCGATAAAATTAAGTTTTCGTGTTCCAATTTTGTTTGTTCATTTCTTTTGCTTGCCCAAAAGAAACGAACCAAAGAAAAGGGCACAAGCAAAACCAACTATCAATTCAACAACGT
>JANPGA010000241.1:0-3518 GCA_031423735.1 Bacteroidota bacterium
AACAAGATGACCAAGCAGTATGAAACCGTGCTTATCATGACACCTGTACTCCTATTGGACCAGGTAGATGAAGCGGTTGCAAAGTATCGTAAATTCCTCACCGATAACGGTGCCGTAATTGTTCATGAGAACAATTGGGGATTACGCAAGCTGGCCTACCCAATACAGAAGAAGAACACAGGGTTCTACTTCTTGTTTGAATTTCAATCCGACCCATCATTGGTGGCTAAGTTTGAAGTTGAATACAAAAGGGACGAGCGAATTATGCGTTTTCTAACAATTGCCCTCGATAAACACGCTATCACGTATAACGAGAAAAAGCGAAAAAACGCAGCTCAAAAGAAGCAGGAAGAATCAACAGTATCCTAACTCAACCCGAAAAAAATGGCAAATCACAAATCTGGAGAAATCCGATATCTGAACCCTCCGGCAGTTGAGGTACAAAAGAAAAAATACTGTAGATTTAAGAAATTAGGCATCAAATACATCGATTATAAAGATGCTACTTTCTTAACAAAATTTGTTAACGAACAAGGAAAAGTCCTTCCACGTCGCCTTACAGGTACTTCTTTGAAGTATCAGCGCAAAGTTGGACAAGCTATCAAGCGTGCACGCCACATCGCGATCATGCCTTATGTAACTGACTTGTTTAAATAAGCTCGTAAAAAATGGAAATAATCCTTAAACAAGACGTTAAAAACCTAGGCTACGCTGACGATATCGTTAAAGTGAAAAATGGCTTTGGTTTAAACTTTCTCATTCCTCAAGGAATGGCTGTAATTGCGAATGAAACGAATAGAAAAGTTCATGCTGAAGTTGTAAGACAACGTGCACATAAACTTGACAAACTTCGTAACGATGCAGGTAAATTAGTTGCTGCTCTCGAAAGTGTTACCTTGAATATCCCAGTGAAAGTTGGTGAAAACGGTAAACTATTCGGTTCTGTAACATCTCAACAATTAGTTGATATGCTTAAGAAAATGGGTTATGCTGTTGATAAAAAACAAGTAATAATGCCTGCTGATCACATCAAGAAAACTGGAACTTATCAAGCTGAAATTATTGTTCATCGTGACATTCACGCTAAACTTAATTTCGACGTAATCGAAGGTTAATCTAAAATAAAATTATATTTGAAGGCAGAGTTTATTCTCTGCCTTCTTTATTTAATCAAAAAAATATAACAATGGCTACTACCAGCGACATACATCTAGGCACTGTTCTTCGTATAAATGGAGAATTATGTCAAGTTATTGAGTGGCAACATCGCACACCCGGTAATCTTCGTGCATTTTACCAAGGAAAAATGAGAAACTTGATCAACGGTAAACTTATGGAAAATCGTTTCCGTACAGGTGAAGCAGTTGAAATTGCTCGTGTTGAATACAAACAAATGGAATACCTTTATAACGACTCCGATTTTCTAGTTTGCATGGATAACGAATCTTTCGAACAAGTTTCTGTTCCGAGAGCATTATTTGGTGATTCTATAAAATTTTTAAAAGAAGGAATGGAAGTAAAAGTTTCCTTCGAAAGCGAAATGCCAATAATGGCTGAACCTCCAACATTTGTTGAATTCGTAATTACCTATTGTGAACCAGGAATGAAAGGAGATACAGCAACGAATACTTTAAAGCCTGCAACTGTAGAAAACGGAGCCATTGTAAACGTTCCTTTATTCGTAAATGAAGGCGAAAAAATTAAAATTGATACGCGTACAGGTTCTTATGTTGAGCGTGTAAAGTAATCTTATAAAAAAACAATTTTTGAAAAGGCTTTCCCAAATGGAAAGCCTTTTTTTATTGCTAAATTCGATCCGAAATTTCACCATCTTTTCTAAAAAGAAAAATTATGTCATCAAAAAATACGAATAATGATTCCGAACTGGAAATTGAAATAAGGAATGAATTTCAATTAGAGCGAATGATCCTGTTTAGTGATGCCGTATTTGCGATTGTAATTACCCTAATGGCAATTGAAATTCATTTGCCTGACACAACCAACCTCCACGATAGTGAAGGCATTAAAAACGCGCTAATTCATCTCCTGCCAACGATTTTGGCTTACGTAGTGAGCTTTATCTTTATTGGCGTGATTTGGTTTCAACATCTAAAAATATTTTATGTGTTAAAGTATTATGATAAAGGCTTAGTAATCCGAAACCTGTTGTTACTATTTTTCATTGGTCTGTTTCCATTTGCAGCAACGGTTGTTACTAAGGGATTGAGAAGTGGTCCAACTCCATTCATCATTTATTTTGCTGTAATTATTTGCTGCTTCATTTCACAAGCTATTTTGCAACATTATATTTTAATTAAACGACCAGCACTTCGACACCATCAAAATATCGATAAATTATTAGAAGAGTATACAAAAAAGAAAACGATATTAATTACCTTATGTATTGCCTTTATATTAGTGATAATTACTTCAAATTTTATCGTTGAAGAAGACCGAAAATTCATGGCAACCTATTGGATTTACATGGTTCCGATTGTAATTTTAATACAGAAGAAATTAAAAAAGAGAAGTGACAAAAAATAAATTTAAGAGTAGAAACAATCTACAATATTTATCCCTTTTAACTCTCCTAATATTTCCATGAGTTTCAATAAAAACTATGAGAAGAAACCATTAATTAAAATCTTATTTCTTTTTCAGATATTTGTAAAACATTTTTCAATAATAATTTTTAACAAATATTTTAAATAAAATGAACCAACTTAGCATTGAATCTAAGATTCATGAAATCAGAGATCAAAAAGTAATACTCGATTATGACCTTGCAGAGATGTATGGAAACGACACCAAACGATTAAAAGAAGCTGTAAGACGAAATATTTTGAGATTCCCACCGGACTTCATGTTTGAACTTACAAGGAATACCAATCTCTAAGGACGCAAATTGCGTCCTTAGAGATTGGTAGAGGTAAACACAGTAAATTTAATCCTTTTGCTTTTACTGAACTTGGAGTGGCGATGCTTTCAAGTGTTTTGAATACACCAAATGCAATTCAAGTAAACATTGAAATCATGCGAGCCTTTGTGTTGATGAGGCAATATGCTTTAACCCATAAAGACTTAACGGAAAAACTAAAACAACTCGAATCAAAATACAACCTTCAGTTTAAAGATGTTTATCAGGCACTAAACTATCTTCTTAAAAAAGACAAACAAGAAACGGGACAACAAGAACGCAAAAGAATTGGTTTTTGAGAAAAAATATTTCTAAATTTTAATACACAAGTAATTTAAAAAGTGAAGTGAGAAAAAGTAAATTTAACACTTAGAAACTAATAAAAACTTTATGGCAATTGGATATCACAAATTGTGATATCCAACTTACGCTGTCCTGAGTTTGTAAACAGGAAAAATTTAGTTTACAGCAATATTTTTAGAACATTATTTTGTATTTTTATCTGTGAATTGCTACTTTAAATGTATATAGTTGAATTATTCTAAAGGGATTCCTTTTCAATATTACATTTCTACATTATATGTGGAATGAACGTTCAAAG
>JANPGA010000242.1:0-7247 GCA_031423735.1 Bacteroidota bacterium
ATAAAAGCCCTGAAGTATTAATACTTCAGGGCTTTTATTTATAAATTTAATTTTTAATTCTTTATTATTTTCTGAACAATTTTTTCTCCATTATAATTAATCTTAGCAAAATAAATCCCTTTTGTAAGGTTAAATTTATCAATAAATTCATAGGTATTAAAGCCTTCTTCTCCTGATATTTTTTCTTGAGCAATTACTTGACCAGAAGAATTTATAATTGAAAAATCTATTTGTGCAGCTTCCTTTAAAGTAAAATTTATTTTAAAGTTATCGACAAATGGATTTGGACCTAACGAGTTAAAAATCAATTTTGATGTTTCTGAAATATTAGATAAATTATTTTTAACATTAACAACTTTGATTGGGAAATACGCAAATTTACCATCGTAATCTGTTTGCTTTAATCGATAATAATTATTTCCACTTTGTGGAGAATTATCAACAGCAGTGTAATAATGTTTAGAATTACTAGTCCCTACTCCTGATTTTCTAATTATTTCTTCAAAGTCTTTCCCATTTGTAGATCGTTCAATTGTAAAATAATCATTGTTTTTTTCTGTTGCAGTCGCCCACTTCAGCTCAACAATATTTCCTGATAATTGTGGAGTAAAATACAAAAGTTCGATAGGCAATGTTGTTACAGGAAGATTCCAAAAAGATTTGAAATACAACGAAGCTTGGCGTGTTTGAGAACCACCAGTTGTTATTGCCCCAGTTCGATATGTAAAGTTATTTATGTTTCTATAATTAACCATAAACATTGCTTCTGTGTGATTTGTATCGATATTAGTTATTGTATTTACTGTGCTAGCTGTTGCAGTATAATCCCCTGATGATTGTGTAATCACCAAAGTTGTTCCAGTAGAACGTGAGATGCTATACGGTTTATAAGCGGTAACAAATTCCTTTAAGGCAGAATTATCACCATCAACATCAATGGCGGCAAATATTATATTCGGCACTATAGTATCTGTTGATGTTCCTCCAACTTTAAATGTAACCTTCCATCCTACGGAAGAAGTTGTATTGGCAGCAGTAGTTATAAACGGTTGCCAAGCATCATCATATCCATTACTACCAGTAAAATTATCGACATCCGAAATTGTTGCTCCTCCTGTAAAATCCATTACTTGTATCCAAGCATCTAACCCCATTCCAACATCTGTTACAAGGTAAACAGCGCCAACTTGCATATCAACACCAGAAATTAATGTATGATTATCAAAACTTAAAATAGGTGGTCCTTGACCAAATCCAATTCCTAAATCACCAAATGAATTTAAGCCACTTTTGTTAGCTGTTATTGTTCCAGAGCTATATTTAAATGCCGCATCACTTCCACTTTGTTGCCATGATGAAGATGAATTTGTTCTCACTAAAACTGGATAATAATAAATAGATGCAACCGTATTTGTAAAACCTTTCATTGCAGCTTTAACAGAATAATTACCACCGGAAATTGCACTATTAGGAGTTAATGTCCAGTATCCATAATTAAGGATACTATCAATTGTTGCTTCACTTGCTATAATTCCAGTTAAAGGATAAGAAGGATTAATTGGATTAGCATTTGTAAATGATCCTAATAAAGTACTAAATCCTGAAACACTATTTAATGTTACTGTTAACAATTCATAATAGCTTGAAGTACCTACTGGATAAATATAAGTTCCAGAAGAACTTACAGTACGACGAAGATTTCCAATAATATAATTACTCGAAGATTGACCCGTGATACTGCTAGTTGAAGAGTTCGTTGATCTTAACTCATTGGATCCAGTAGTGATTTTCCCACTCGTAAATGCAATGATTGAACTAACAGAAACAGTATTACTCAAAGTTAATCCGGTACTATTATTTAGAAATAGATCAGAGATAGTTGAAGGCAATCCGTTACCCGTTACTTGAGCCAAGGTTCCATTATAAGTATAATCAGCTCCCGAATTAAAACTACGTGTACCAGATGATTGAATATTTCCTGTTGCTCCTGAACTAGTAATCCCAGCTGTTGATCCAATTTCTAAAGTTCCGCCAGAAGATAATGTAAAATTTCTTCCGCCAACAATGTTGGTTCCTAAGGACAAGGTAGATCCACTGTTTACTGTATAATCAACATTTCCTGATACTGTTCCCCCAGAAGTGAAAGTTTGAGTTCCTGATTTGTTAAATTGAAATCCAGCTGTAGTACTTGAATTTCCACCTACTGTTATAGTTCCAGAGGTATGAGAATAGTTTCCAGCAACCCTTACTGTTCCAGTTGCACTACTTCCATTTACTATTGAAAATGTTCCACCAGATTGAGAATAATTACCTGCTATTGTTAATGTATTCGATGCGCTGCTTGATGTAGAAAGTGCTAAATTTCCACCTGTTTGAATATAATCTGACCCTACACTAAAATTAGCATTTCCACCAGCAAGTTGTAATTGCTTTGTTCCTGTTGAAGAAATAGTAAAATTTGCACCAATACTGGTCAATCCTCCACCTAAATTAATATCACTTGTTTGAGAAAGGCAATTCCAAGTAAAATTTGAAAATGATTGTAATCCTGATGGTGCTGTTGAATTAGTAGTGTAGCCAATTATTTCGCAAATAGAACCTGCAGTCCATGTGGCAGCTGGGATAGTACCCGCAGTAGTAGTAAAGTTATGCTGATATTTACCTCCACTTTGATAGTTAATAGCAGCACTTCCTGAAATTGTAACAGTACCTGCATTTTGAAATGTTCCACTCACATCTAGATCGGTGCCCGATCCATTTGCAATGGTTAATGTTATTCCTGAATTATTAATAAGAATACCACCTGAATTCACCACCAATTGATCTACAGAAACATTTGAGGTAACTGTGACCGTATTTCCCGACATAATATAAATACCGGTGTTTGTTGAATTGGGAGCTACTGTAGCTGCACTCCAAGTAGATCCATTATATTTTTCCCATGTAGCAAGCGTTGACCAATTACCACTTGCTTTTGATCGAAAATCTCCATTTGAATAAGCAAATGCCTTCTCACTATTGGTTAAATTCATAAAAACAGCCAACCCACCTACAATAAGAAAAGCCAAACAAAGTCCAACTTTAGTGATTTGTTGAATTGATAAACGCTGACTATTTCTTGGCGACATTTTTAATCGCTTACTATTATTTGATGTATTTTGCATCCTTAAAGTATTATTAATAATTGACCTATTTATACTTATAAGTTACTTATTAGGTTTTCAAAAAATAAAAATAATGTACATAAAAATTATTATTCAGATTATCTTGTAAGGTTTTTCCAATTTTTGCTCAGAATTGTAATCCATTACAAAAAAATAAAGAAAAATTATTCTCTTTTCTTCCTTTAATCCTTTGGAGTTATCTCAATTTCAAATAAATAGCAAGTTTTAAAAGTTATTTTAAAAACCTTATTTTAAGATGTAATACTTTAGGAAAATGTTTTCAATTTTACCCTGTTTGAAAATCTTAATTTTAAAAAGTCATTTTACTTTATCGGATGAATAAAACAAAATAAATGGCAAATCCGATAGCCTTACAGATGAATAAATTTATAATTAGGTGCGTTATTTATTTTTAACTGTCTAAAATATAGCCCATTAATGATATTCTCATAGATTTTGTAAAATCCTTAAGAAACTGAAAAATAATTATATCTTTGCACCCGCTTCACAGCTTTTCGGGGTGTAGCGTAGCCCGGTATCGCGCCACGTTTGGGACGTGGAGGCCGTCAGTTCGAATCTGGCCACCCCGACGAAATAAATTAAAAATTAAGAACTAAAAATTATCGTTTACGTAATTAATTTTTAATTCTTAATTTTTAATTTAAATGCCTTCAGCCTTTTTCGGAGGTCAGAGCAAATTTTTATTTATTGCTTTCTATTAAAAGATAAAGCTTCTTGTTTTAAAAGAGGCATTTCAGATTCCGTAGCTCAGCTGGATAGAGCATCTGCCTTCTAAGCAGACGGTCAGGCGTTCGAATCGCCTCGGGATCACTTTTTGAACTAAAAAGCAATATTTTTTATACTCTTAATTGACTGTTCAATTTGGTTAGACTCCCCTATTCTCTTAGCAACTACCTTTGCAAATCTCAATATAACCCAGCATGAAGTTCGACGATTATAAAATTGCACCTGAAATTAAACGCGGATTGCAAGAATTAGGGTATAAACGACCTACAGATATTCAATTTAAATCAATCCCAGCTATCCTTAAAGGTGAAGATGTTTTAGCAATCGCACAAACAGGAACTGGCAAAACTGCAGCTTTTGTAATTCCCATCTTGAATATTAGTATTGAAAATAAATTAGCCAGAAGACCAGAAGGGATCCGTTGCATTGTTTTAGTTCCAACGCATGAACTAGCACTACAAGTAACTGATGTTTTTGAAAAAATTGGAAAATACACTGATCTAAATATTCTATGCTTAATTGGAGGTGTAGATCAATCTCCCCAAATTGATCAATTAGAAGAAGGTGTAGATATTTTAATTGCAACTCCAGGTCGTTTATTTGATTTAGTAAGTCAGGGACATTTATTTTTGAATAGAGTTGACATACTTGTTTTAGACGAAGCAGATCATATGTTGGACCTTGGTTTTATTGACGACATAAATGATTTGATAAAACGTTTACCTCGAGATCGACAAACATTATTTTTCTCAGCAACGATTAACGAAACAATAAAAAATCTTGCTTATGGATTAGTACGAAATGCTATTCGAATTCAAATTTCACCAAATGATCCCGTAGCAAAAAAAATAGATCATGCGGTTGCTTATATCGAGATGGATGATAAACGATTTTTTTTAGAACGAATCATTAAAGAAAATCCAGAAAGTAAAATTTTAGTTTTCGTACGTACACGTGTAAGAGCAGAACGTGTTTCAAAGGCAATGCTTAAAGTAGAAATTGAAACGCATACCATTCACGGTGAAAAAGATCAGGAAGATCGAGTTGATGTATTAAATAAATTTAGAAGTGGTGATATAAAAGTATTAATCGCAACCGATATTTCAGCTCGAGGAATTGATGTTCCTGATATTGATTATGTAATCAATTATGATCTTCCAGAACAATCAGAAAATTATGTTCACCGTGTTGGAAGAACTGGACGTGCTAACAAGAAAGGAATTGCAATTACATTTTGTAGTAAAGAAGAAATACCCACTTTGCGAGAGATTGAATCCTTTTTAGATAAAACTATTGAAGTGATGGAAATTAATAGAAAGGATTATTCGTATACGTTAGAATCTACGTTTGATACAGACACTAATTGGCAAAAATTATTGTTAGATGATGAAAAAGCACAAGCATTAAAAAAGAAGAAAAAAAGATAATTTTCTATTTGCACTCAAAAAAAAAGCCGAATGCCGTTTTCACAGCACCCAGCTTCCTAACCACCTTTATGTATTTACAAATACGATTTCAATAATTTATTTCGCGAATTATGTTTTAATCTTCTTATTCCAGTTTCTTTTATTTGACGAACTCTTTCACGGGTTAAACTTAATTGCATTCCAATTTCATCCAACGACATTGAATGATGAAACCCTATTCCAAAAAACATTTTGATAACTTCAGATTCCCTTTTTGAAATAGTATTTAGTGACCGTTTTACATCTTCACTAAGAGATTCATCAAGAAGGTGAGAATCTGCTAATGGAATATCATCATTTGACATTACATCTAACAGTGTGTTATTATCTTCATTATTATCAAAAGGTGCATCCATCGAAATAGGCTTATTACTTACTCTGAGTACATCACGAACTTGGTCACGACTTAGCTCCACTACTTCAGATATTTCATCAGGACTTGGTTCTCTTTGATAAGTTTGTTCTAATTTAGAAAGGGCTCTTTTTACTTTATTCATTGCGCCAATCTGGTTCAACGGTAACCTAACCATTCTTGATTGCTCTGCTATTGCTTGTAAAATACTTTGTCGAATCCACCATACAGCGTAAGAAATAAATTTAAAACCTTTTGTTTCATCAAATCTTTGAGCTGCTTTAATCAAACCAAGATTACCTTCATTTATTAAATCAGGTAAACTGAGACCTTGATTCTGATATTGCTTTGCTACTGAAACAACGAATCGGAGATTTGCGCGAGTTAATTTATCTAATGCTAATTGATCTCCTTGTTTGATGCGTTGTGCTAATTCAACCTCTTCATGAGGTGTTACCATCCCCTCTTTGCCAATGTCTTGAAGATATTTTTCAAGTGAAGCACTCTCCCTGTTGGTGATGGACTGTGTAATTTTTAGTTGTCTCATATCCGGTATTTTGTAATATTGTGTGTCAATTCATAAGAGCAAATTTTATGCCATTTAAACTCTTCAAAATCAAGTAATTTGTCTCACTATCAATAACGATTAAAACCACTTTTTAGTTTGACCAAACTACCCTTTTCATAATAATTTACACTTTAATGATAAAAGGCGACCTTTTCCAGCGCCCTTTCTTGAAGATTTAACTTTTCCGAAAAGAGTATTTTCAAAAATCATCAAAATCATATGGATTATAAGTAATTGGTTAATTTGATAGATTCAAATAACTAGCTATCAACAGATTAAAAAAAACATTCGATTATTAATCTATGATAAAGTTTCATTTTAATAATTTATTTCAGAATAATAATTTCAGTATAACTAAATAATCCTACGATTTAATAGAAAAATTTCAAAATTTTGAAAGATCAAATAAATCACAAGAATTAACGTTAAAACTTTCCTTAAATAGTTAAAGAAAACAACATTTCTTAACAGCTATAATTTCAAACAGATAAATTCACTGTATTCTATAACTTTGCCAAATGAACTATTCTTTTAAAAGTCTTCTACTGGCCGCATCTATTGGCTTTATAGCATCTAGCAATTTTGCAATTGCACAAACTAAAGCTCCAAAAGAATTATTGCAATTCTCAGGTGTTGTTGTAAGTAGCGACTCCTTACAACCCCTACCCTATGTAAATGTTATAATACACCGTACTAACAGAGGAACTGTTACTGATTTTTTCGGCTTTTTCTCATTTGTAGCTATGAAAGGCGACACCATCGACTTTCAATATATTGGATATAAACCTTCACAATATATAATACCAGATACCTTATCCGAAAATCGGTATTCTTTAATTCAGTCAATGTCACGTGACACGATTTTATTAAAAGAAGCATTAATTTATCCATGGCCAAGTAAAGAAGAATTTAAAAGAGCATTTGTGGAATTAAAACTTCCAGATGATGAT
>JANPGA010000243.1:0-21970 GCA_031423735.1 Bacteroidota bacterium
AGGATAATCTTAGTTCCATTAAATTTTTCTTGTAAGGGATTCATATTGTTTATTGAAAGGAAAAATAAAATATTAACATCGACATTATGCCTGTAAACATAATCAATTTTGTAATTCGGCTGGCAGAAGAATACGATTTTACATCATTTGCTTTATAAATCTTTATTATCAACCATAACATTGGAAATTCTACTGCAATAATCATATAAATTAAAAAGGGCAACATCGCCTTCCATTGTTGCGTAATTAATTGAAATCGAATCAAAATCGCAAGGATTGCTCCAGTAAAAAGGATAGCTAAATATTTAGTGACTTTTGAATTTGTAATTATTGGTAAAGTTTTACATCCACAAGCTTCATCACCTTCAATATCTTCCAAATCCTTAATTAACTCTCTTGTCATAGTTAAAAGAAATGCAAATAAAGTATATCCTACCACCATCGAAATAGCAAAGGAACCAATGTATTCGAAAGGTTCGGGAATTAATATTATCCAAACTGTAAATGCTGTTAAACCTGATACAATCAAATTCCCTAAAATGGGGATACATTTATAAGATGTTGCATAGAAATATAATAGTCCTGCAGTAACTAAATTTATGAATCCGATATTTTTATATCCTTTTACAAATGAAAGATAAAAACCCCCTAATACACCAATAAATGTTAGGATCATGTAAAAGTTGTACGCCGGATCAATATTTATTTTATTTCCTAGTAATAATTTATCAGGTTTATTAATTCTATCAATTTCTATATCTTCAATATCATTAATAATATAACCACCTGCTGCTATTAATAAACAAGAAATTACTAGAATATAAAACTCTAGGGTATTCATCAAAACTGATCTTCCTTCATGAGCTAGTATGGGTTCTAGTAATGCATATCTAATCAAAGACTGCATTATAAAAATCATCAATAAATTAGGCCAGCGTATTAACTTTAAATAATTATTCATTTATTGCCAGTCACCATTTAATGTTAAAACTTGCTCAATCACATCACGTACACACCCTTCTCCACCATTTTTTTCGGAAACATAAATGCTTGCCTCTTTAACTTGATATACAGCATCTGCAGGACAAGTGGCTATAGCACATTTTTGCATTACATAAAGATCAGGCATATCGTCACCCATATATAGCACTTGATTTAAACCTACATGGTGCTTTATGAGAAGATTTTCGAGCTGAGTTAATTTATTTTCAACTTTAAGATATACCTCACGAATTCCTAAATTTTCCAATCTCTTTTTAACGCCTTCGGCATTACTTCCGCTAATTACAAAAATATGATATCCTTTTTTGGCTGCAAGTTGAAGTGCATATCCATCTTTAATATTCATTTTACGAAGCATAATTCCATCTTGAAGTATATGTAAACTTCCATCTGTTAATACTCCATCTATATCCAATACAAAACAACGTATATTCCGAAGTTTCTCTTTAAAATTATCTGCCATTTTTATGGATTGTTAATGCGTCAAAGATAGTTAAACCTTCAAGTTGATGAATTAACCAAATTAAAGGTTCAAAAATTGTTTAGTGATATTTTTAAAAATCTAATCTTTTAAATTT
The DNA here is from genome assembly GCA_031423735.1 of Bacteroidota bacterium. Taxonomy (GTDB): domain Bacteria; phylum Bacteroidota; class Bacteroidia; order AKYH767-A; family OLB10; genus JANXSD01. Next base: position 1,581 of record JANPGA010000243.1, read on the forward strand.
AAAGAATGCATAAGCTTTACAGCTTCAACGGCTTCTTTAACATCATGAACCCTAAGAATTGATGCTCCTTTTTGTAAAGCAATTGTGTTCAATACGGTGGTTCCATTTAAAGCATCAATGGCTTTAATGTTTAAGGTTTTGTTTATCATTGATTTACGTGATAATCCAACTAAAATCGGACAATCAAGTTGATGGAAATGTTCGAGATTATTTAAAAGTTGAAAATTATGAGAAACTGTTTTCCCAAAGCCAAAACCAGGATCGATAATCACATCTTTTACGCCAAGTTTTATAAGTTCATTAATTCGGCACTGTAGTGATTTCAACACTTCATCTAACACATTTTCATATTTTGGATTTGCTTGCATGGTCGGTGGTGTTCCTTGCATATGCATTAAAACATAGGGCACTTTTAATTCAGCAATTGTTTCAAACATTTTTTTATCAGCATTTCCACCAGAAATATCATTTATAATATGTGCGCCACTTTCAATTGCTTCGATTGCTACTTTGGCTCGTGTGGTGTCGATTGAGAGTACTGAATCAGGAAAGGTTCTGGAAATCAGTTGGATAACTGGGATTAATAATCTAAGTTCATCGTTTAATGAAATTTCATTTGATCCAGGTCGACTAGAAACTGCTCCAATATCAATAATTTGGGCACCATGGAAAAGCATCTTCTCGACATGCGCTTTTATGATACTTTCTTCGGTAAATTTGCCACCATCATAAAACGAGTCAGGCGTTATATTTAAAATCCCCATCACAATTGGAACAGTTAAATCAAGTAGTTTACCATTACAATTTAAACTATAAGTTTGCCTTGATGGAGTTGAGAAAGAATTTGAAACTATTGTCGTCATATTATTTTCATTAATTAAACCTAAAATTGCACATGTCGGATTTAACCTCCCGTCAATATAATCAAGCTGTAGATCGCTGCAAAGATATCTTCCTAAAGAAGATGCAGGACTATGGAAGTGCTTGGCGAGTATTGCGCCCTTCTTCAATTACGGATCAAATATTCATAAAAGCTCAACGAATACGAAGCTTAGAAGATAAATTAGAGAAAAAAATTGATGAAAGCATTGAAAGTGAGTACATCGGAATTGTAAATTATGCCGTTATTGCTCTTATCCAAATAGAAATAAGGCAAGATGCTCCAATGGAATTAGAGAAATCTAATGCTCAAAAGTATTACGAACACCATCTTGACAAAGCCAAATCACTAATGATGGATAAAAATCATGATTATGGTGAAGCATGGCGAGATATGAGAGTTAGTTCAATGACTGATCTAATACTGATGAAAATATTAAGAACTAAACAAATTGAAGATAATAAAGGTTCAACTTTAATTAGCGAAGGGGTTGATGCCAATTATTATGACATGATAAACTACGCTATTTTCGCATTAATTAAATTACAAGAAGCACACGACTCAACAAAAGCATAACTTATGAAAATAATTGCAACGATTTCTAGATTTTTAGTTGGAGTACTATTTATTATTTCTGGATTAATAAAAGCAAATGATCCAATTGGTTTTTCCATAAAACTTGATGAATATTTCACAGTATTTCATACTCAGTTTTTGAGTTCTGGATCTGTTTTAATGGCCATGCTTATTTGTATTTTAGAGGTAGGATTAGGTGTTGCTATTTTAATGGGATATAGAATGCGTTTGGTAAGTTGGTTAACTCTTCTACTCATTATTTTCTTTACTTTTTTAACATTCTATTCTGCATATTTTGATGTTGTAAAAGATTGCGGTTGCTTTGGTGATGCATTACATCTTAAACCATGGGAATCGTTTACAAAAGATATTGTGCTATTGTTTTTTGTGCTTATTATTTTTAGTCAACGAAATAAAATTCAACCATTAATTAATTTGCGTGTAAGTAATCTTTTAACTTATGCAGGATTGGTATTAACAACTTGGTTCACGTATCATTGTTATGCGCATCTTCCAGTTAAGGATTTTCGTCCTTATGCTATTGGTAAAAATATTTTAGAAGGAATGCAATTGCCTCCAGGAGCTAAAACAGATTCGGTAGTAATGGTTTTTATCTATGAAAAAAATGGTCAAAAAATTGAAGTTTCTCCTGATAAGTTAGGGCCAATTACCTCTGATTCTACTTATAAATTTGTTGATCGAATTGATAAGGTTGTTCGTGAAGGTGATAAGCCTGCAATTCATGATTTTGCTATTCGTGATGCTGAGGATAATAATTTAACTAACGATTTCTTAACGCGCCCTGATTATGTTTTTATGTTAGTTGCCTATGATTTAGAAACAACTAATATTAAAGTGCAATCAAAGATTAATGATTTCAATTCTTTGTGTCAACAAAAAGATGTAGAGTTTTTTGGAATCACTTCCACTATTCCAACAACTACTGATAAATTCCGACACGAACATCAAAGTATGTTCCCATATTATTTTTGTGATGCTACAGCCTTGAAAACAATTATACGATCTAATCCAGGATTGGTGCTCTTGAAAAATGGAACAGTAATCGATATGTGGCATGCAAACGACTTCCCAACATTTGATGAGGTAAATCAAAAATATCTTAAAAAGTAATTATAAATTTCGCTGAATCAATTGATGCAACTATTTGAATGCTAAAACTAATATTCAGCAAAATATTGTATGGATTGCTAGTGATAGCTGGCGTAGTTTGTATAGTATTTTTTCTTTTCAATATTCTCCCAGGAGATCCTGCAAGGATGATGTTAGGTCAACGTGCCGATGTATCTTCTGTAGATGCAATAAATAGAGAGTTAGGAAGAGATTTGCCAACAATTACACAGTTCAAATATTATGTAAATGATCTTTCACCTGTATCAGTTTATAATTTCAAAGATACTTTAAGTCGTAATTTTTATAGTGAAGAAAAATATGGAAATTATCAAACCCTTATTCGAATTGGTGACCAGCAATTAATTCTTAAAAAACCATATTTACGTCGATCGTATCAAACGCAACAAAAAGTTACTGAAATTCTTTTGGATGCTTTACCAGGTACAGCTTTATTGGCTTTTGTCTCCTTAACTTTTGCAGCTGTTATTGGTATATCCTTAGGTGTTTGGTCTGCTTTAAAATATAGAACTTTTACAGATCAATTGAATATGTTTATTTCAGTTTTAGGTATGTCGGTACCTTCCTTTTTTGCAGGAATATTAATAGCATGGTTGTTTGGATTTGTTTGGAGTGATTTTACAGGTTTAAATATGACTGGTAGTCTTTATGAAATCGATCCTTTTAAAGGTGAAATATTAAATCTAAAAAATTTAATTCTCCCGGCTTTTACATTAGGAATACGCCCGTTGGCAGTAATTGTTCAATTAACGCGAAGTTCGATGTTAGAAGTGCTTTCTTTAGATTATGTTAGAACAGCAAAAGCGAAGGGATTGTCGGATTATAAAGTTATTGTACATCACGCTTTACGCAATGCGTTGAATCCAGTTCTAACTGCAATATCAGGATGGTTGGGTTCTTTATTGGCAGGTGCTGTTTTTATTGAATATATTTTTGGTTGGAAAGGGGTTGGTAAAGTTACTGTTGATGCACTTGAACATTATGATTTTCCAGTGGTAATGGGAGCTGTTTTAATGGTATCATTGTTTTTTGTGATCATAAATATTTTTGTAGATATTTTATATGCCCGTTTGGATCCAAGAGTTCGATTAATTTAGATAATCTACTTTCCTTTATTTTATTAAAGATATTAACAAGACTTTAACCAAAACTAGGTGCAAGTTTCACAATACAATCATTAAAAATCTGTTAATATTGCATGCATCTTTTACCGACTTAATAAATATGATGGATATACGCGAAATCAACGAAAAAATTCAACAGGAAAGTGCTTTTTTAGAGTTACTGAACATGGAACTCGGAAAAGTAATTATTGGTCAGAAGCAAATGCTCGATCGACTATTAATTGGTTTACTTTCTAACGGACACCTTTTATTGGAAGGAGTTCCAGGCTTGGCAAAAACTTTAGCCATCAAATCACTTTCTTCTGCTATTAAAGCAAATTTTAGCAGGATCCAATTTACTCCAGATTTGTTGCCAGCAGATTTGGTTGGAACGATGATTTACAATCAAAAACAAGAAGCTTTTACAGTACGTAAAGGACCATTGTTTTCGAATTTCATCCTTGCCGATGAAATAAATCGTGCTCCTGCAAAAGTTCAAAGTGCACTATTGGAAGCAATGCAGGAACGTCAAGTAACTATTGGTGATGAAACATTTAAATTGCCTGAGCCTTTTTTAGTATTAGCAACTCAAAATCCAATAGAGCAGGAGGGAACTTATCCTTTACCAGAAGCTCAGTTAGATCGATTTATGCTGAAGATTGTAATTGGATATCCAACTAAAGAAGAAGAACGATTAATTATTCGTCAAAATCTTGCTCAAGAATCAGTAAAAATAAATCAAGTAATAAATACGGATACTATTGTTAAAGCAAGATCCGCCGTTCGAGAAGTTTATATGGACGAAAAAATTGAAAAGTACATTCTTGATATTGTTTTCGCTACTCGTTTCCCTAAGGAGAATAACCTACGTAAAGTTGAAAATTTAATAAGCTATGGTGGTTCGCCACGTGCAAGTATTAATCTAGCATTAGCGGCTAAAGCATATGCTTTTATTAAGCGTCGTGGATATGTTATACCTGAAGATATTCGTGCGGTAAGTCACGATGTGATGCGCCATCGAATTGGATTAACGTATGAAGCCGAAGCAGAAAATATTACAACAGATGAAGTTATCAATGAAATTTTAAATGTAGTTGAAGTACCTTAATACAATTTGATTGTACTATAATTTTTAAATTAAAATGATTAGTGCAATTTGAATAAATAAGAAATGGAATCATCTGAATTATTAAAAAAAGTTCGAAAGATTGAAATTAAAACGAGAGGTCTGTCAGCTCAGATTTTTTCGGGAGAATATCATTCAGCTTTTAAAGGTCGTGGAATGGCTTTTAGTGAGGTACGTGAGTATTCTCATGGTGATGATATTCGCAATATTGACTGGAATGTAACTGCACGCTTCGGACATCCATATGTAAAAGTATTTGAAGAGGAACGTGAATTAACCGTAATGCTTTTGGTGGATGTAAGTGAATCAGGAAGTTTTGGTACTAATCAACAATTTAAGCGTGATTTAATAACTGAGTTAACCGCAGTTTTGGCTTTTTCAGCGATAGAAAATAATGATAAAGCTGGAGTAATTTTATTCTCCGATCAAATCGAGTTGTTTATCCCTCCTAAAAAAGGAAAGTCGCATATTCTTCGAATAATTCGAGAACTAATACGATTTGAACCAAAAGGAAAGGGAACAGATATTGGATCTGCAATGAGGTATTTTAATAATATGATTAAAAAACGTTGCATTGCTTTTTTAATTTCAGATTTCATGGGAACAGGTTACGAAGATTCATTAAAAATATCAGCTAAAAAGCATGACTTGGCAGCATTACGAATTTATGATCAACGTGAAGCTGAAATGCCAAATGTTGGGTTAGTACGTTTTGTGGATGCTGAAACAGGTAAAGTGTGTATGATGGATACAAGTAATCCTGATGCAAGAAGAGATTACGGAATTTGGTGGAAGCAAACTGATCGCCAAACAACCGAATTGTTAACCCGGTCGGGAATTGATCATACTAATCTAAGAACTGATCAACCCTATGTACAACCATTATTAAATTTATTTAAGAAACGCGATCGTCGATCCTAATATGAAGCGCTATTTACTAATTATATTTTTTCTTTATTTAACGAATATCACTTCTGCACAAGTAGTTGCTCGAGTACAAGTTGATTCTTCTGAAGCTTTAATTGGTAAACCTTTAAAGGTTAAAGTCCAATTAAGTCAGCCTAAATCTCTAAACATTGAATGGTATGAAACTGATACCTTAGATCGTCTTGAAATTTTATCTAAATCAAAAGTAGATACACTAAAAACTACGGATCCTGAAATATTATTGCGTTCTCAAATATATACTATTACCGCATATGATTCTGGGATCTATACTGTTCCAGCTTTTAATTTTAAATATAAAGTTAGCGGTAACGATAATGATCAATTTGCAGAAACTGATTTATTAAAAATTACTTATTTCCTTGTTCCCGTTGATACAACAAAGGCAATAAAAGATATAAAACCTATTGCTGAAGTTCCATTTGATTGGACGTATATAATTTGGATTTCAATAGGTGTTGTCGTGCTTTTAGTAATTGCATATTTTGTTATTCGTTATATTCAAAAGAAGCGAGCATTAGCAAAACTTCCTAAATCTGAAAAAGAAATTATACGATCAGCCTTTGAAATTGCTATGGAGTCGTTAAAGAAAGTTGAGGCTGAAAAAATTTGGCAACAAGGCAATCTAAAATTATATCATACAAGTGTAAGTGATATTTTACGTCAATATATTTTTAATCGTTGGAATGTTAATGCAATGGAAATGACTTCCGATGAAATCATCCAACATGGATTTGTTAATTTAATTAAAAGTGATCAAATTGAATTGTTAGCATTTGTTCTTCGTTTGGCGGATTTAGTAAAGTTTGCGAAAGTAGAACCAATCGGAAGTGAGAATGAACAAAGTTTAAGATCTGCATATCAATTTGTAGAGGCAACCATGCCAGTTGTTGAAAACGTTTCTGCAAATAAGGAGGTGATATCATGATAGAATGGTATTCAGATATTCATTTTAAAAATCCTGGATTGCTTTGGCTATTGATCCTGGTGCCGATGATGATAGCCTATTATTGGTTTATTAAGCGCAATACTCGTCCACGAATTAAAATTAGTAGCACCGAAGCTTTTCGTAATTATAAGCCAACATTAAAACAACGGTTAATTAATTCGCCAATTGTACTGAGGATTCTTGCGGTAACTTTTTTAATTTTTGCAATTGCAAGACCTCAATCTTCCTCTAAGGCTTCCAATGTTACAACAGATGGTATCTCCATTGTTGTTGCGTTAGATATATCGGCTAGTATGCTTGCTGAGGATTTTAAACCAAATCGAATTGAAGCAGCTAAAAAAGTTGCACTTGATTTTATAAACGGTCGACCAAGTGATTTAATAGGATTAGTGATTTTTTCAGGTGAAAGTTTTACCCAATGTCCATTAACTTCTGATCATTCAGTTTTGCATGATCTTATGAAAGATATTAAACCTGGATTGCTTACAGATGGTACCGCAATAGGTGAAGGACTAGCTACAGCGGTTGCTCGTTTGAAAGATGCAAAAACTAAAAGTAAAGTTATTGTTTTAATTACTGATGGTGTAAATAATGCGGGATCTATTCCACCAATTACCGCTGGAGAAATTGCGAAAACATTTGGAATTAGAGTTTATACGATCGGTGTAGGAACAAGAGGAATGGCTCCGTATCCTTTTAAAACTCCTTTCGGAATTGAATATCAAAATATGGAAGTTCAAATCGATGAGGATTTATTAACACAAGTAGCAACTACTACTGATGGAAAATATTTCCGAGCTACCAATAATAAAAAACTTGAAAATATATTTAGTGAAATTGATAAACTAGAAAGATCTAAAATTGAAGTTACAGAATTCAAGCGTTATACTGAAGAATATTTCCCTTTAGCATTAATTGCTTGTTTATTGTTTCTTGTAGAAATAGGATTGCGATATACATGGTTTAGGAGTTTGCCATAAATGAAAACTGTTATTTAGATTATAACTTATTACTTCAATATTATTTGCCTGAAATGTTAAGATTTGCTCATCCTGAAATGATTTATTTGTTCGCACTAGTGCCAGTGCTGATCATTTTATATTTTCTCATGAAAAAATGGAAGCGTTCATCTTTAGCTAAATTTGGCGACCCAATAATGGTAAGAAAATTATTTCCTGATGTATCTGTTTCTCGACCTACTTTTAAATTTATATTTATTTTACTTGGGTTTGTTTTTTTAGTAACAGCCGTTTGTGGACCATTAATAGGTTCTAAGTTAGAAGAGGTAAAAAGAAAAGGTGCGGATATAATCGTAGCAATTGATGTTTCAAATAGTATGCGTGCCGAGGATTTACGACCAAATAGATTAGAGCGATCAAAGCAAGCAATAAGCAGATTAATTGATCGGTTAGATGGTGATCGTATTGGGATAGTAGTTTTTGCAGGAGATGCTTACATGCAGTTACCAATAACAACTGATTATGGTGCTGCAAAACTTTTTCTTTCAACAGTAGAGCCTGATATTGTACCGAAGCAAGGTACTGCGATTGGAGCGGCCATTGATTTAGCAACAACATCATTTACAGATTCTACAAAAAAACATTCTGCAATTGTTGTAATAACAGATGGTGAAAATCATGAGGATAATGCTATAGATGCTGCAAAGCAAGCTGCTGAAAAAGGTGTAAAGGTTTATACAATTGGAATGGGGTCGTTGAATGGTGCTCCAATTCCAATATATAATAATGGTACTCGTGTTGGATATAGGCAAGATCAAAATGGGTCAACGGTAATGACCAAATTAGATGCTTCGATGCTTAGCGATATTGCAGATGCAGGAAAAGGAAGATTTATTCGTGCAACAAATGGTGATGATGGATTAGATATTATTTTAAAGGAATTAGATGCTTTGGATAAGAAAGAATTTAAATCAAAAATGTATACTGATTTTGAAAATCAATTTCAATATTTTATTGCATTTGCTTTGCTGTTTATGATAATTGAATTCCTTCTTGGTGAGAGAAAAAGTAAATGGTTTACTCAATTAAATTTGTTTGGTGTAAAAAAGAAAGAACTATGATAAAAAATCTTTCAAAATTATTTGTCGTAATTCTATGCTTAATTACTAAGTATGGATTTAGTCAGTCCGAAAATCGTTTGATTCAGCAAGGTAATGATCAGTATAAAGAAAAAAAGTTTACTGACGCTGAAAAAAATTATAAAAAATCAATTGAGAAACAACCGCAATCATTTGAAGGTAATTATAATTTAGGAAATGCCTTGTACAAGCAGAATAAATACGAAGAAGCCTCCAAACAATATATGCAAGCTGCTGGTGTTGATTCTACAATTAGCAACCAATCTAAAAGTTATTTTAATTTAGGAAACGCTTTAGTAAAATCCGATAAATTCAAAGAAGGAGCGGAAGCTTATAAAATGGCCTTACGTCAAAATCCTACTGACGAAAATGCAAGATATAATTTATCATATGCTTTAGCAAAAATGCGTCAACAAGAGAAAGAAAATAAAGACAATAAGGATCAGGACAAGAAGGATAATAAAGATCAAAAAAAGGATCAAAATCAGCAGAAGAAAGACGATCAAAAGAAACAAGATCAAGAGAAGAAAGACCAACAAAAACAAGATCAGCAAAAGCAGGACCAAGAGAAAAAGGATCAGCAAGCTAAAAAACAGCAAGCTAAACCTAAAATCTCTAAAGAAGATGCTGAGCGAATTTTACAAGCGCTAAAGAACGACGAAAAAAATCTTCAAAAACGTAAAGCAAAAAAGTTTGAAGCAACAGGTGGAAATCCTGAAAAGGATTGGTAATTATTTTTTTGTAATTGCAGAAAGAATTGCTTGAGCTGTTACGGCAGGAATACCTTCACCACTTACTGTTAAAATAGATTTAATGTAATATAGCAATCTTTTTTTTAATGATTCTAGTATAAATTCCATTAAGTCCACATCAGGTAAATCTGCTATTAAAGGTCTGTTTTTTTTGTCTTGAGCAAGTCGATGGAATAAGGTTCCTGGATGTGTTTTCAAATAGACAGTACTTCCATTTCGATTCATCCATTCCATATTATCCATGTAAATAGGAGTACCTCCACCCGTAGCTATCACAACATTTTTTTTTGTTGCCATTTGAAGAAGTGTTTCTCGCTCTAACTTACGAAAACTTGGTTAACCTTCTTCCTTAAAAATTTGCAATATTGTTTTTCCACTAATTAATTCAATGGTGGCATCTAAGTCAATAAATTTCCAATGTAATAATGCTGCTAATTCATGTCCCACCGAACTTTTTCCGGATCCCATATAACCAATTAAAAAAATTCGATCTTTCAATTTATTAATTTGATTAATACAAAGAATACATTTATAGGATACGGAAAAATTACTTTACCGTTTAGGTTTAAAAAATTTCATTTTATAATCTACATCAACAATACCTTTTGAAATGTTATTCATCCTTCCTTTTATCAATTGCTTTTTCAAAGGGGTTAATTTGTCGGTAAACAAAACACCTTGAATATGATCAAATTCATGTTGAATAATGCGAGCCCTAATGCCATCATACTCTTCAGTGTGAGTTTCAAAATTTATATCTTGATAACGAATAATAATTGTGGGTTTACGCTCTATATCTTCACGTACTCCAGGTATGCTAAGGCAGCCTTCGTTAAACTTCCACTTTGTGCCAGTTTCCTCTAAAATTTCTGCATTAATAAAAACCTTTTTAAAATTTAATGCTGTAGGGTCATCTACAGAAAATGGCTTGGCATCTATTGTAAACAACCGAATTGAGAGTCCGATTTGTGGTGCAGCTAATCCTACACCTAAACTTTGATACATGGTTGCAAACATGTTTTCAATTAATTCATTAAGATTCGGATATGTTGAATCAATTGAAATTGCTTTTTTTCTTAATACAGGATCGCCATAAGCGACAATAGGATAAATCATAAAGGTTGAATGGAAGTAATATAATTTTGCAATATAATTGTAGCACTAACTTGGTCAATTATAGATTTGTCTCTTCTTACAGTTCTCGACTGACCACTTTCTATTAAACTTCGTGATGCCATAATTGAAGTAAATCGCTCATCATATCTATAAATTGGAATATTGGGAAATATTTTTTTTAATCGATTTACAAATTGATTGGTGAGATGTGTTGTTGTTGAAGCTTCATTATTTAACCTTCGAGGATCACCAACTACAATTGACTCAACTTCTTCTTTTTGAAAATATTTTTGTAAATAGTCAATTAATTGGTGAGTCGAAACTGTTTCTAATGCCGTTGCAATAGTTTTGGTAGGATCGGTAACAGCAATGCCTGTACGCTTACTTCCATAATCTAATGCAATGATTCTAGCCATTATGGTGCAAAGGTAATAAGTTCACTCTTGATTTATTAAATTCGCACTCTACTTTATTATTAAAAAGCAAATAAACATGTTACAATCAATAATTGAAAATGCTTGGATGGATCGAAATCTTCTTAATGATGGGGATACTCAACATGCTATCCGTGAAGTAATTGAGCAATTGGATAAAGGAATATTGAGAGTTGCACAACCCTCAGAAAATGGGTGGATAGTAAATGAATGGATTAAGAAAGCAGTGATTTTATATTTTCCTATAATGAAAATGAAGACCATCGAAATTGGGCCTTTTGAGTTTCATGATAAAATCCCACTAAAAAGTGGTTATGCAAATTTAGGTGTTCGTGTTGTTCCACATGGTATCGCTCGTTATGGAAGTTTCTTAGCAAAAGGTGTAATTATGATGCCCTCTTATGTTAATATTGGTGCATTTGTAGATAGTGGAACTATGGTAGATACATGGGCAACAGTTGGAAGTTGTGCTCAAATTGGTAAAAATGTTCATCTCAGTGGAGGCGTTGGATTAGGTGGGGTTTTAGAACCAGTTCAAGCCGCTCCAGTTATAATTGAAGACAATTGTTTTATTGGATCTCGATGTATTGTTGTTGAAGGCGTTAAAGTTGAAAGCGAAGCAGTCTTAGGTGCTAATGTGGTTTTAACAATGTCAACTAAAATTATTGATGTAAGTAATGATAAACCTGTTGAATACAAAGGAATTGTTCCAGCACGTTCAGTTGTTATACCAGGTAGCTATATGAAAAAATTTCCAGCTGGTGAATATCAAGTTCCATGCGCATTAATTATTGGTAAAAGAAAAGCAAGTACTGACATGAAAACATCCTTGAACGATGCGTTAAGAGATTTTAGTATTGCAGTATAGTTTTTTTTATTCAACTTTTTAGATATTAAAATATTTTTTTTTAAAATCTAATTTATTGAAGTAAAATTGAATATTTAAATAATAAGAAATGTTATAGTAACATTATATTTATTTGAGTGCTTTTCAATTTCCTTTTACTTATTTTTGCAGTATGGCAAAGGCAATGTTATTTATTGATGGAAGTTGGTTGTATCATGTACGACCTTATTTGTTGAATCTCGATGGAAGACAAGATTTTGAATTGGATTATAAAGCATTGCCAGTTTTGGTGAAGGAATATCTTTCTAGTCAATTGGAAATGCCAATTGATATGGTTCGAACGTATTATTTCGGGACCTTAGCGATCAATAAGCCTGGTCATGATAATGTTCGTGAAAAGCAATTTTATGAAATGCTCAATAAACGTTGTAATTATCACACTGAGATTTTCGAGTATGATTTCAAAAATAGAGAAACTGGAAGAAGGGAAAATTGCTTAGAAGTTGGTCTGTCCTCAACAGCATTAGTGCATGCTTTTCAACCAGGTACCTACGATATTGCATGCATTCTCGCTGGAGATTTAGATTATCGACCATTAATTAAGCATCTTCATAATTTAGGTAAAAGAATTTTATTGATAGCTGCAAAGGGAAATGCTGGATTTTATCCGATTCATCCAAAATTTACTGAAGAACCAGGAATGTTTGATTTCCCAATATTATTTCTAGATGAACATTTAGATAAATTGCATTTGCAAAGAACAGAACAAGTTCGATCTTGTGATAGTTGTGGGAAAGAAGAATTGTCAGTTTTTACGAGTGATTGGTTTTATTGTAAAAGTTGCCGTGAAGAGCACCGCCAATTACGGTTAAAGCAAAATATTGAAGATAAAATGCCATCTTAATTTTTATGCTACCCAAAAAGGTTTGGTTACTTTGTTTTTTTTAATCACCATTAGCTTGTGAATTACTTATTTATTTGGGTGCAATATTAAATGCTCTTCTGCGTAGTATTGCATTAACATGAAAGAATCAGCAAGTAGTTTTAAAATTCTGGTAATTATTCTTTTTATAGTTCTAAATCCAATACGAACTAATGCACAATTTACTCCAGTATTTGAATCTCCAGCCTCTAAGCATTGGGCAGATTCAGTTTTAAATACACTCAGTTATCAGCAAAAGATTGGACAGCTTTTTATGGTGGAAGCTTATTCCAATAAAGATGCTGCACACATTGCTCAAGTAAAGATGCTAATTGATTCTTTTGCAATTGGAGGTTTAATTTTTTTTCAAGGTGGGCCTATTAGGGAAGTCGTTTTAACGAATTATTATCAATCTATTTCTAAGGTTCCATTAATGATTGGAATGGACGCAGAGTGGGGTATTAGTATGCGTTTAGATAGCACCATTCGTTTTCCTCGCCAAATGACTTTAAGTGCAGGAAATGATCCCCAAGAAGTTTATCAAATGGGACTTGAAATCGCTCGTCAATGCAAAAGAGTGGGTATTCATGTAAACTTTGCACCATCGATTGATATTAATAACAATCCATTAAATCCTGTAATTAACAGTAGGTCGTTTGGCGAAAATAGAGATCAAGTTGCGTTGCTTGGCGGAATGTATATGAAAGGATTACAAGATGGTGGTGTAATGGCTTGCGGTAAACATTTTCCCGGACATGGAAATACTGATACCGATTCTCATTTAGCTTTACCTACAGTTCAATCTAATCGTGTAGAGTTAGATTCAATGGAATTAATGCCTTTTCAGAAATTAATTCACGATAGTTTAGGATCTGTAATGATTGCTCATTTATTTGTTCCAGCACTCGATACAACGGCCAATCAAGCAAGCACTTTATCACATTATATTGTTACTGATTTATTGAAAAAAGAAATGGGATTTAATGGCTTGGTATTTACCGATGCATTAAACATGAAAGGTGTTTCAACCTATTATGAACCAGGTGAATTAGAATGGAAAACGCTTGTTGCAGGTAATGATATTTTACTTAATTCTCAAAACATTCCTAAGTCAGTTGAACGTATTCATTTGGGAATTCAAAACTGTGAAATTGAACAAAGCGAAATTGATTTTAAAGTCAGGAAAATTCTAATGTCCAAATATTGGTCAGGCCTAAATGAATTTAAACCTATTGATACCACAAACATTTATTCGGATTTAAATAAAACGGAAATTAATTGGTTGAATTATCAGATGTATGACAATTCAGTTTCCTTGTTGAGGAATAAGAACAATTTAATTCCATTAAAAACTTTTTATCGTGATTGTATTGCTTCGGTTGTAATTAGTGATACAATAAATAATGTTTTTCAGCAAATGTTAAATCGGTATGCTAAAGTTGATTGTTTCGCTGTAACAAAGGATGCATCAAAACAATTTATGGATAGTTTGATAGAAAAGTTATCAGATTATGATAGAGTTGTTTTAAGTGTCCATAATACAAGTACCAATGCAACTAAAAATTTTAACATTACAGAAAGTATTGAATATTTTGTAACGAAACTTGCTCATAATAAAAATACAATTTTATGTGTTTTCGGAAATGCATATGTGTTGGGTAAGTTTGAAGAGCTTGATCATATTCCTTCTGTAATCTTAGCCTATGAAGATACTTATCTTCCACAATATTTAACAGCACAGAAAATTTTTGGAGGCAGTAAATTTAAAGGACGACTTCCAGTATCACCAGCAGCTAACTACAAATCGGGAAATGGACTTTCGCCTTCTGAAGCAGGTGTATTGAATTATACAATGCCCGAAGCAGTGGGAGTAACTTCTAACAAATTATCGAATATTGATACTATTGTTAAAAAAGCAATTGCTGATACTGTTTTTCCTGGTTGTCAGATTTTAGTTGCCTTAAAAGGAAATGTAATTTATAATAAATCTTTTGGTTCACATATTTATGGAAATTCAGTTCCAGTTAAAAATACTGATTTGTATGATATTGCTTCTTGTACTAAGATTTTCGCATCAGGAATTGCAGCAATGTTATTAGTTGATAAACACAAATTAAATCCGGATGCCAAAATTTCTAAATACCTTCCTGAATTAAGAAAATCAAATAAGAAAGATATAACAATTCGAGAATTATTATCTCATCAAGCAGGGTTACAATCATGGATTCCATTTTGGAAAAGTACTGTTGATAGTAATGGAATAAATAATTTGTATTACCGAAAAGTTGCTGATAATAATTTTTCTATACCTGTAGCAGATAGTATGTTTATTCGAAATGATTATCCAGATTCTATTTGGTCAAAAGTAATTGATTCTCCTCTAGAAACACCAGGGAAATATGTTTATTCAGATCTTGATTTAATCATTATGCAACATATTATCGAAAAGGTAAGTGGTAAGCATTTGGATGATTTTGTTACTGATAATTTTTATAAACCTTTAGGTTTGTGGCAAACTGGTTTTAATCCTTTAGAAAGATTTGATAGTTCAACTATTGTTCCTACTGAATTGGATACAGCATTTCGTCATCAGTTAGTTCATGGATATGTACATGATCCTGCTGCTGCAATGTTAGGTGGAGTTGCTGGACATGCAGGACTATTTTCAAATGCACAAGCACTTGCTGTAATAATGCAATTGTTGTTAAATGATGGAGTTTATGCAGGGCGACGTTATCTAAAGTCTGAAACAATCGAGGCATTTACTCGACAAGCATTTCCTGGAACAGAAAATAGAAGAGGGATGGTTTTTGATCGCCCTGAACCAGATATTAAGAAGCCAGGGCCAACTGCAATTGATGCCTCATCGATGACATTTGGACATACTGGATTTACAGGAACCTGTGCATGGGCTGATCCAGAAAGTGGATTAGTCTATATTTTCCTTTCGAATAGAGTTTATCCTTCAGCCAATAATAATAAACTTGCAAAGTTGAATATCCGAACGGATATAATGGAAGAAATCTATAAAGCATTAAAAAATTAAAAAAAAGTTAAGCAACACCTAATTTATTATGTTTTTATAGATGTAAATTGAAGCTATTTGCGTTTGAACCAATTTCAGTGTATTAATTTTTAGTTGGTTATTGATTTTTTTTAATATTAATACAATAAACTATGAACTCAACCGCCTCTTTATTTGTTTATATTTGTTTAAGAAAATAATTTATGAAAATAGGAATTGTTTGTTATCCAACTTTTGGTGGAAGTGGAGTAGTAGCAACGGAATTAGGCAAAGCGCTTGCTGAAAAAGGTCATCGAATTCATTTTATCACTTACTCTCAACCAGTACGTCTTGATTTTTTTTCGGAAAATATTTCTTATCATGAAGTTACAGCTGCAACATATGCATTATTTGATTATGTACCCTACGAATCGGCTTTAACAAGTAAGTTGGTTGACGTAGCAAGGTATGAAAAACTTGATATTTTACATGTTCATTATGCCATTCCTCATGCTTCAGTAGCTTATATGGCAAAACAAATTTTAGCTAGTCATGGAATAAATTTGCCAGTAGTAACTACATTGCATGGTACTGATATCACTTTAGTGGGTCGTGATTCAAGTTATGAGCCTGTGGTAACATTTGCAATTAATCATTCGGATGGAGTAACTGCGGTTTCTGAAAGCCTGCGTCAGGATACTTTTGCTAACTTTAAAATCGAAAAAGAAATTGAAGTAATACATAACTTTATTGATCTTCGTCGATTTAATAAACAACCCAAAGATCATTTTCGTAAGGCTATAGCCCCTAATGGAGAAAAATTATTGGTGCATACTTCAAATTTTCGTGCTGTAAAACGTGTTCATGATGTTGTAAATGTATTTGATAAAGTTCGAAAAAAAATTAAATCTAAATTGTTATTGATTGGTGATGGCCCTGAGCGACATAGTATCGAACAATTGGTTCGTGATTTAGAATTGGGTGATGATGTTCGATTTTTAGGAAAGCAAGAAATGATTGAAGAAATTCTTTCTATTGGTGATTTGTTTATTATGCCTTCAGAAACGGAAAGTTTTGGTTTAGCAGCATTGGAAGCAATGGCTTGTCAAGTTCCTGTTATTTCAGCTAATTCTGGTGGTATGCCCGAGTTAAATGTTCAAGGTGTAACGGGTTATCTTAGTAAAGTTGGTGATGTTGATGATATGGCCAATCATGCGATTGAAATATTAGGTAATGAAGAAACACTTTCAAAGTTCAAACAAAATGCATTAGCAAGAGCTAAAGAGTTTGATATTAATGTTATTATGCCAAAATATGAGGCGTACTATGAAAAAATTATTGCAGAAACAATAGCCAATAAAAAGTGTCGTTAATTTTTCTGAAGTTACCTTGAAAATCAACCACCTGCTTTTTTTACTTTGTATCCAAGACCAGTAAGTATTGTAATTACTTTATCTCGATGATCACCTTGGATTAATATTTCATAATCTTTTGCAGTTCCACCTACACCGCATTTGCTTTTTAATAAACGGGCTAATTCGTTCAAGTCATTTTCTGGACCAGAATACCCTTTCACTGCAGTTACAACTTTACCACCACCTTTTCTCTCAAGCCAAACTCTTAAATCTTGCTTGCCATTAGCGATGCTTTCTTTTGTTTCTTGCTCGATATTAATTTTAAAATCTGGATTTGTAGAATAAACTAAACCACTTTTACCTTTGTTTTTATTTGACATTGGTTTGATTTTGTAATTTAATAATATTTTATAAAATAAATTTTTTCAACTAAAACTTCGCTTGTAGTTTTAAATTTAAAAGACGTGAAGTTAAATAATTCGGTATTCCATATTGCCTTCCACTAACATCAGTTATCCAAGTATAGGATACTGTATTACTTACTTGTAATAAATTGAAAACTTCTAAACTTAACCATAATGATTTAAGATTTTTAATTCCAGCGATTCTTGAATTGTTCTTTTTATCTTCATCAATAATTACTTTTGAAAAACCAATATCAACTCTTCTGTAAGTAGGTCCACGTAGCACATCTTTAAAGCGATCATTTCCTGGAGGTCCGAATGGTAGGCCAGTGCCAAAAACTAAATTTAAATGCATTCTAAGACTTGGGAATTTTGGCAAGTAATCTTGAAAAAACACACTAAAAGTCATCCGTTGATCAGCAGGTCGGGGAATATTGCCAGGAAAATTTTTAACAGAGTCGACTGCAACATCATTTAATGTATATCCTTTTATGATTTGTTTGCCATCGGAGTTGTAGTAATTGTAATAGTAATCATCAGTTAAATTTTCTTCAGTCTTTAAAAACGATAATGATGCCCATGATTCAATTCCGCTTACAAATTCACCATTAACACGAAGATCTAAACCGGTGGCATATCCTGTTGCGTTATTTTTTGCAAGATATTTTATCCGAGTATTATCAAGTTTATATGGAATGAGGTTATCCATTTTCTTATAATAAAGTTCAGATGTTAATTTAAATTCTCTTCCCCAAGAAAGAAATTCATAATCACTTCCTAGCACAAAATGAATGGACCGTTGCGCAACAATATTTTTATTTATTTGTCCATCTAATCCTCTTAGTTCTCGATAAAATGGAGGTTGATAATATAAGCCAGTTGAGAAACGTAAGGTTAATTTTTTATTCCAATTTGGTTTAAAGGAGATGGATCCTCGAGGGCTAAAATTTAAATCTTTATTAAAATCCCAATAAGTTGCTCTAACTCCTAGATTTATTGTAAAAGAATTGAAGTTCCAATTATTTTGAAGGTACCCACTCAATCGATTTGAACTAAGTGTGATATTATTTTTAATAACATTATTCAAAACTAATTGCTGTCCTATATAAGCTCCTGTTGAATCTCCTGGGAAATCAGGAACGTGAACGATTGAAAAATCTGCGGAGTCACGATATTGCCACTCATCAATTTTATCAGTTATTGATTCATGTTGTACTTTAATTCCCCATTGCAAAGCAATCGTATTTGTTGTGTAATATCCTTTGTGTTCAGCGCTGGTTACTTTTGCTTTTAATTCATTACGAGCATGATCTAAAAAACCTCCAACTCCCCTATTAAATGCTACATTTCCAAAACTCGATGAACCTAAATCTCGTTCTAATTCATCTAAATAATATTGACCAACAATATCAAAAAATTCTTGTTCTTTAGTGTAAAAACCAGATGTTATTAATTTTAATTTTAATCGATTATTAACTTTATGCGTTAATGATAATGCGCCTTGAGTTGTTTGATATCTATCTATTTCTTGACCATCAAAAAACACAGTAAATTTCAAAGCTTCATTGATGTTTCCAAATTCTGTTTCACGGGTAGAAGGAACTACTTTATATTTATTACTAGCATAGTTTCCTAAAAATGAAATTTCTGTTTTTTTAGAAATCTTATAGGTAAATAATCCTTGATAATCTGTAAACGAGGGTTTGTAATCACCTTTAGTATCTAAATTTTTTAATAAAAACTGATTCGACTTTTGACGAAATCCTGTTAACCATGAAAACTTTTCATTTTTTGAACTTCCTTCAAGATGAATCCCAGCACCTAAAAAACTTGCGTAAGCGGTTCCAGCAAATTTTTGAGGTTTCCTATATTTAATATCGAGAACCGAAGAAAGTTTGTCTCCGTACATTGCACTAAATCCACCAGCGCTAAAATTTATGTCTTCTACTAAATCTGAGTTAATAAAACTTAAGCCTTCTTGTTGTCCTGTTCGAACTAAAAATGGACGATAGATTTCAATGTCGTTAACATATACTAAGTTTTCATCGTAATTCCCACCTCTAACCGAGTAATTTGATGACAGTTCATTATTGGAAACTACACCAGGCATCGTTTTAAGCACATCTTCAAAATTTCCCGAAACAGATGGTAAATGTTCAATTGTTTTGGGTTCTATTTTAGTGGTACTTATATCTCTCGATTTCTCAGCCTTGATATTTACAGTTCCTAAATTTGTTACATTAGTTTTTAATATTGGATCATAATTTCTTAGTTCACCAGCATTTAACTTTATAGTTATTCGTTGAGTAGAAAACCCTAATATAGAAAAAGCTATTTCAATATCTTTATAGGGAATTAATTTTAAACTATAACGACCGCGAATATCCGATGAAGTTCCACTAACATATCCAACTGGTGATATATTTACTCCTTCAATTGGATTTCCAATTGAATCGCGAATAACTCCACTTAAAATTCCATCTTGAGCAGAGGATGATTTTACAATGAAAAGTAAAAATAAAATTACATACAACACTTTTTGAACTTTGCGCATAATTTTATTTTAGGTCTTTATCCTTTTTCTTGAAAGTTCCATCTTGCCAAGCTTTAATAAATGCAGCCCAAGCTAATGGATTTAAAATATTATTTACTGGATATTGGCCTGATGTATATAATCGACTTTGTCTTTGAGCTGTTGCAAATTTATAATTAATACTACCATCATAAGGA
>JANPGA010000244.1:0-7389 GCA_031423735.1 Bacteroidota bacterium
ATGCTTTACTGCTATGAAACACTTGTTGACCCCAACGATTATAAACAATCCATTCACTACAATCATCGAATTTAATTTGCTTTCCTAAGTTGAAGCAATCATTTTTGCCATCTGTATTTGGAGTAAAAATATTGGGGATATTCTCCAATAAATTACCGATAGTTCCAGGATTAAATGCTACTGATGAGCTATCAGAACATATTTCATTAATTGCATAGAGTGTTATTTTTTTATCGCCACCAAAAGCAAATAAATGTTGAGGATTAAATTCAATACTACTTTTCCCATCGCCAAATTCCCAATTATAATTTTGTGCATCATTACTGTTATTGATTAAGGACACTTCAACACCTAAACAACTAATAGAAATAGATGAGCTATCAATTGCAAAAACTGCTTTAGGCTGCGGGTTTATTGCAACTTGAATTGTTGTATCGTCTTTACATCCATTGATGTCAGTAACAGTAACAGTATATAAAGTTGTAGTAGAAGGATTTGCAATAGGATTATAAATACTTGCATTATTTAATCCTGTTGTTGGTGACCATTGATAAGAAACACCTCCACTTGCACTAAGTGTTATGCCTGCATTTGTACATATAACTACATCATTACCTGTTATTGCTGTAGGTAAAGGGTTGACTGTGACATTTACGTTATCAGATTTACTACAACCATTATTATCCGTTACAATAACAACATAAGTTGTATAATTTAAAGGGCTAGCAGTTGGATTTATTATTAATGAATCGCTTAAACTTGCGCCAGGCGACCATACATAATTTACGCCTCCACTTGCAACAAGAACAGTAGAACTACCAATACAAATGGCAGTATCAAGACCTGCATTTGCTGGAGGTAATGGATTAACTTTTACTAAAACAGAATCAATATTTTTACATCCGTTGCCATCGATTCCTAGCAAATAATAAGTAATTGTTGAGGTAGGATTTGCAATTGGATTATAAATATTTGTACTATCCAATGCAGTTGATGGTGACCAAGAATATATTATTCCTCCTGTAGCATTCAGTTGAGTACTTTTTCCTTCACAAATTATTGGATCGTTTCCAGCTTGAATATTTGGAAGTGCATTAACAATAATTGGAATACTTACTGAATTTCCTTTACATCCGTACGAATTCGTTTCTTGAACACTTATAGTATCATTCCCACTTCCAGTCCAATGCGCTGATATTTGATTTGTAGAATTACCACTTAAGATATTACCTCCGGAAATAGTCCATGCATATGTAGAACCTAACGAGGAAACAACACTAAAATTGCCAGTATCAGAAACGCAAATAGCATTTAATCCTGTTATTGCAGATGTGAGTGGAATTGGATTAATCAATACAGTTAAAGTATCCGATACACCAAAACAAACAGTAACATTGGTAACACTTGTTTCTTCATACCACAATTTAACTGATTGTTGTCCTAAAACATTCCAATCAACTAAAACAGTACTTGTTCCATTGCCTGAAACAATATTGCCACCAATTGCAAACCAATTATATGTTGAACCATTGGTATTTAATGTGGAATAAGAAATTCCTTGAGCTAAATTTGCGCAAATTGTTTGAATTCCTGTTGGTGCAACTGGCGTTAAAATGATATTAATTGTAATTGGTAATATAATCGGAGTTCTTGAAGCACATCCACGATCCGTTATTTCTACTACTTCAACAGTTCCTGTACCTGAAACACCTGGCCAATCAACCATTATTGTATCAGTACCTTGACCACTTGTAATCGTTCCATTTGTAACCACCCAAGTATATGTTGAAGTTGAATTTGGATTACTTATCCAGTATTGAACACCTGTAACCCCAGGACACACTGATAATGTTCCGATGATTGCACTTGCCGTTGGTGCTGGATTTACTTTAATGCTTATTGTATCTGTATTAGAACACAAGTTAGCGTCAGTACCACTTAACACATAAGAAGTAGGAATTTGAGGATGAACTTGGATGGAATTTCCTGATCCAATGGTACCTGAAACATTTGCAATACTCCAAGAATAAGAAGTTGCACCTCCTCCTGATAACGTAATAGTATCACCATAACAAATAGAATCTGATAATGCAGTTAAACTTACATTTGGAAGCTGGTTTACAGTTACCAAGATTGTATTGTTGTTTTTACAATTTACACTACTAGTTCCTGTAAGAATATAAGATGTACTTAAAATAGGACTAACAGAAATTGAAGTTCCTGATCCAATTGATAAACTCGGATTAGAAACTAATGCCCAATTATAACTTGAAGCTCCAGAAGCATTAAGAGTAGTACTTGACCCAACACAAATTGAAGCGGGGTTTGCAGTAGCAAGAACAATTGGAAGTGGGTTAATTGTTAAAACAACACTATCTTTTGTAGTACATCCATTCCATAAAGTATTTACCGTATAGGTAATAACAGATTGCCCAGGCCCCGGATTATTAGCGATTGCAAATGGATTGGAAATGACAGAACTATTGAGACCTGTTGATGGAGTCCAACTGTATGTATAACCAGAGGTTGAAGTAGTTCCAAGAGGTAAAGTATCTCCATTACATAAAATTGTACTTGTACCTGCTTCTGAAAGAGGAAGAGGTTTAACGAAAGCAACTACAGTATCCTTATCAATACATCCAAACCAATTTACAGACATTACATAAGTTAAGGTATCAACCAAAGCAGTTCCATTATTTAAAGTTACTGAAGGGTTTGATATTGCAACATTACTTAATCCTAATGAAGGGCTCCAAGAATAATTGTAGCCACTAATAGTACTAGCGCCAATATTTACCGATTGACCTGAACAAAAAGTAACATCATTTCCAGCTACAGCATTTGGAACAGGGCTAGATATAATCTGAACAGAATCACTAGTAATACAACCATTTAACGTTGTAGTTACAATATATGTAAGTGTATCAGGAAGAGAAGTAATATTTGTTAAAGTAACTGTAGGATTAGAAATTGTTGAATTATTTAACCCTGATGTTGGAGACCAAACATAAGAATATCCACTAGTATTTGAATTGCCAATCTGTAATACGTTTCCACTACATAACAGCTGATCTACTCCAGCTTTTGACAAAGGATTAGGGCGAACAATTACTAGGGCAGTATCCTTATCAATACAACCAAATAAATTTGTTGAAAGAATATATTTTATTGTATCGTTTACAGTGAGGTTAGTAGTTAATGTTACTGCAGTAGAACTTAATGACCCTCCTGACAGCCCTGTTAAAGGACTCCACGAATAAACATAATTGGTAATATTTGAAGTTCCAATTGTTCCATTTCCACCACTACAGAAGGAAATATCAATTCCTGCATTAGCAACTGGAACCGGACTAGAAATAACTCTCGCTGTATCCCTAGTTGTACATCCATTTAAAGTAGTGGTTACAACATAAAATAAAGTATCAGGTTGATTAGTAACATTACTTAATGTTAAAGTAGGATTAGAAATAATTGAATTATTTAATCCAATTGAAGGGGACCAAGAATAATTATAACCACTAGTATTTATTCCTCCTAATGTAAGTGTATTTCCTGCACATAAGAGTTGATCAATCCCTGCTCTAGAAATTGGATTCGGTCGTACCACAACTTTAACAGTATCTTTATTTGTGCATCCAAACCAACTTGCTGTTACAATATAATTAATAGTATCATTAACTGTATTAGCAGTAGTTAAAGTAATATTTGAATTACTTGAGGTACCACTTGTTAATCCATTTGAGGGACTCCAACTATATGAATAACCACTTACAGCACTTGCACCTATATTTCCATTTGATCCACTACAAAATGTAATGTCTGAACCAGCAACTGCAACAGGCACTGGTCGAACTGTAACCTTTATGGTATCTTTAGATGCACACAGAAAACTATTTTGTGTTTGTACAATATAAGTTAAAGTATCAGGAAAATTTGTTGTGTTTAAAGTTGTTAAAAGAGGATTTGCTAACGTTGAATTATTTAATCCTGATGTTGGAGTCCACGTATAACTGTAACCTGAAATTGCGGAGGTACCTAATGACACTTGAGTTCCGGAACACACAGAAATATCAGCTCCAGCTACAGCAGCGGGGAATGGATTTGTTGTTACAACTACAGTATCCTTATTTGTGCAACCATTAAGTGTTGTTGTTAAAATATAATTTGAAATAACTTGTGTAGTACCAATATTTGTTACTGTTACCGTCGGATTACTAATTGCTCCGTTATTTAAACCAGTTATTGGCGACCAAGAATAGGTATAACCTGAGGTAGCAGTAGCTCCTAATAATGCACTTCCTCCCGAACAAAATTGTACTGGAGATCCTGCATTTGCTGTTGGTTGTGATTTAATATAAATCAATTTTGTTAAAGTATCTGAAGGACAACCATATTGATTTATTGCGACTATCGAAATTGATGCTGGACCAGGATTTGTAAAGTCCACGCCAATGGATGAAGCGTGTGATCCAGAAGATATAATTCCATTATTCACACTCCAATTATAGGTATATCCACTAATGCCCGAAACATTATACTGAACTGCTGTAGCTGTGTTTGAACAAATGGTATCAAGTCCAATAATTGCAGATGGCTTTAATGTATTGGCAACATTAATTGTATAAACAATATTAGTAACCTTTGCTGGGCATCCATTATCACGAGCATTAACACTAAACTGATATGAATTACTTCTTCCTTGAAAACAGGATGTTTGCCAACAAAACTGTGAAGAAGCGGCTCCCAAACTACTTGAATCAATAAAGGTGGCTGGAGGGTTTGTAACTAAAGAATTGAAAATATCACCAGTATGTGTAATGTAAATACTATCACCATTTGCATCAACAAAGGCACTATTAAAACATAGATTTTGTCCTTCAATAATATTAAAGGTAGTTTGCAAACTTGTTGGAGCTTGGTTAGGTGCTGGATTAGTAGGACATACAATTACAATAATTTGTAAATCTCTACGTGTTACACCAATTAAAACTCCATTTCTATATTCACTTATTTCAACTGCTAAAACATAAAAGCCTTGAGTTGTTGCATAATAAGAAGTTAATCCTGTTAAAGTATCAATAGCAGCAAAACCTCCAGCACCAAATGGATTTACTACAGAATATCCCGCAGCGTATGTAACATTTTGAATTGGCCAAGGGTATGGGCCTCCAGGATTTGGATTAGAATTATTTGTATTAGCAACGCCGTTAAATGGAGTTACTAAATGATATGACAATAAATCACCATCTAGATCATTGGCTTGATTTAAAATACTGGCAGTATCGTTTGCACAAATAAAAGGAACTGGAGCAATTGCAAATGTTGGAGAATTATTTACAACAGTATTAGCTGGAGCGTATGCATAATATGCTTGTCCGGCAGCCCCAGGATTATCAAGATTTACAATATTTCCATTTCTGCAACATCTGTCGGCAATAAAATAATGACCAGTTGTATTTGTAGGGACCGAAATCACTAATTGGTAAACACCTTCTTCTACACAAACTGTAGTAGTAAAATTACAGCTATCCCCAGCACTTGGTGGCTGAATGGCTTGCTGGCTAATTAGAGGCACTGAGCCACTTGTTACAAACAATTTATCACCTGTTAAATTGAAAGGATCGTCCTCATAAACCCCTAAATTCATTTGAGGAGGCAGGTTTGAGGCTGTACCTACGCAATATCGATAAATTGTAATAGTTACTCTATAATCATATTGACCTGTTCCCGAATTAAGGCCAAGATATTGGTAAGTTAAACTTCCTCCCATGAGGTGAGTTGCATTTGAAATTGTAGGTAAGCACATAAAAAAGAGGGCAATACATACAACTATTCGTCGTAAAAATTTCATAATTAGGTGTTTTGTGGTGGTTTACTGATACGATATTACAAAAATTAACTAGAATTTAGGCATTGTGGAAATTAATTAGAGAATTAAGTTTAAAAATATATTGCTTTTCTTAGAATTTCAACATAAAAAATATGAATCTCCACCTTTATACAATGGCAAAACGAGATGAATTCAATTAGAATTCTGTTTTTTCTATCTTTCGCAGATGATTTCTTCAGTGATAACAATAATTGGGGCAGGACCTGGAGGATGTACAGCTGCTATTGCTTTATCCAAAGCTGGGATTCCGTGTACCTTGGTTGATCAAAGTAGTTTTCCGAGAGATAAAGTATGTGGTGACGCATTAAGCGGAAAGGTTATTCTTACATTAAAACGACTTAACGAAGAGCTACCAAAGCAATTAGGAATTGAAGAAACATCAATAGCTTCACACGGTGTTACTTTTGTAGCTCCCAATGGAAAATCATTAAAGGTTCCTTTTAGAAGAGATATAAATGAAAATGCACCTCCTGGCTTTATAAGCAAACGTATTCATTTTGATAATTGGCTTTTTGAACAAGCTAAGGTTTGTCCATTAGTAACTGTGATTACTGATTTAAGAATTGATACTTTCAATAAGTCAAACAAAAATTGGATTATTTCTGACAAAGAAGGCAAAACAAAAATTGAAACACAATTAATAATCGCAGCCGACGGTGCACATTCCCGTTTTGCAAAACAAATTGGAGGAATTGAATTTGAACCAGAACATTATTGCGCAGGCTTAAGAGGATATTATAAAGGCGTTAAGGATCTTGACACAAAAGGATTTATTGAATTGCATTTCGTAAAAGAATTTTTGCCTGGATATTTTTGGATTTTTCCATTACCTAACGGTGATGCAAATGTTGGAGTTGGAATGCGAAGTGATGTAGTAAGTAGAAAAAAAATAAATTTAAAAAATGAAATGTTAAAGTTGATTGATACACATCCAACTTTAAAAGAAAGATTTAAAAATGCAACTTTAGAAGGTTCAATTCAAGGATATGGTTTGCCATTAGGCTCTAAAAAAAGAGTAATTTCAGGAGATGGATATTTATTATTAGGTGATGCCGCTTCTTTAATTGATCCATTTACTGGAGAAGGAATTGGCAATGCTATGATTAGTGGATTAAAAGCTGCGGAAGTAATTACATCATTATGTGAAAATAAAAAATTTGATGCAACTAGTTTATCGAAATATGATGATGTTGTTTATAAAAGATTATGGCCAGAATTAAGCTTAAGCAAAAAAATGCAAGAGTTAGTGAAATACCCAATGTTATTTAATTTTGTAGTAAATAAAGCTATTAGAAGTAAAACCTTGCAAGAAACAATTTCTTGTATGTTTGAAGATATTGATTTGCGAAATCGTTTGAAAGATCCATTATTTTATTTGAAAGTACTATTTGAATAAATAATAAGATTATTTCTAATTTATTTGGATTTATAAAAGAAAAGCGGGAAACAGTAATACTGTTTCCCGCTTTTCAATGAAAGCAATTCAATACTTATTTTTG
>JANPGA010000245.1:0-3588 GCA_031423735.1 Bacteroidota bacterium
CGATCAACTCTGCAACTTTATCAAGAATTAATGCAGGCTCTATTAAACTAAATTCTTTTATAGCCCTATTAAGTGCGTTGTTACATACTATACTTATAAGTGCTCCAGGTACTCCATGACCAGTACAATCGCAAACAGCAAAAAATACCCAATGATCAACAATTTCTACATAATAAAAATCACCAGAAACTATATCTTTAGGTATATAAAGAATGAAACTTTCACCTAAACGCTTTTCAATTGTTGCTAAGGATGGAAGTAGTGCATTTTGAATTCGCTTTGCGTAATTAATTGAATCTACTAATTCTTTTTTCTCCCTTTGGATAACATCTTTTTCTTTTTTTAATTCATAGGTTCTTGATTCAACTTGAATAGATAAATAGCGGTCTTGCAAAACACTAAATAGATCCTTAAATTTATATTGTAATCCGCTTACTGAAATATTAATTGGTGAACCTGCTTTCCGATATTCCATCTTGAGCCAATTACTCTTGAATAAACTTTTTTGATTCCTTATATATCTTTCCGGATTCTTTACTTTAATTACTATACAATCTGAAAAAATTATCTTACTTGTATTTATTTCAATGATATCAGACCAAAAAACCATTCCTGCAGATACTAATCCAGAGTTATCAAGTATCCCCATTTTATTTATTAATAAACCAGGACTTTTATCCTTTAATTTCAAAATAGCATTTCCAGAAATAAATGTAAAAACCCCTCCGAAAAATAAATTTATACTTATTGTAATTAACATACCAATAGAAAAGGAATCTTCGCCTGTTAGCTTTTCAAAAACATTGTGGAATAATTGAAATGCAAAAAAAATGGATGGAATTAAGATTAAGTACATTAACCTTTTCCGTGATTTAATTTCAATATCTTTTAAAACTGCCATAATCTTAATTTCTATGTCTGTAATTATTATGTTCTATTTAATTTTTAAATGGAAAATGATTTGCTCTTTTAGCTTTTATAAAAAACGCAAATACACCAGTACCAATTACTGTTAATCCTGATAACATGAATTTTTGACCCGTTGAATAAAATATCCATAACCACATTCCAATTGCAAGAATTATTGGCAATGGATATAATGGCATTTTGAAGGGTAAGTTTTTAGTCCCTTTTCTTTTTCTTAATAATACAACTCCAACAGCCTGACCAATAAATTGAATTAATATCCGCATTGCAAGTATAGCTGTAATTACTTCGGAAAGTTTAAAGAGCATACTGAAAATAAAAGCTGTTATTCCCAATCCTAATAATGCAACATAAGGAAATTGCTTAGTAGGATGAACTTTCGCAAATATTTTGAAAAAATCTCCTGCTTTTGCTGCTGCATAAGGTACTCTAGAATATCCTAACATTACAGCAAATAAACTTGCAAATGCAACCCACAAAACCATCATTGTTGCAACATTCGCAGCAAATGAACCATAAAGGTGTTCAATAAATGTACTTACTATAAATTCTGAATTTGCAGCATCTTGCCAAGGTATTACACTTACAACTGAAATGTTCATTGCTAAATATAATAGTGCTATTCCCGCAACAGAAATAAACATACTCCTCGGTATCGTTTTTCCAGGATTTTTTATTTCACTACCTAAATGACAAACATTATAATATCCTAAATAACTATAAATGGATTTTATGGATGCTGCACCTAATGCCACTCCAAACAAATTATTTACAACTAATCCATCATTCATGTGATGTAGCGGAGCCATAAAATTCCCATGACTAATACCTCCAATAATTATCCATAAAATTGTTGCTATCACGCCAATCCATAAAAGAACCCCTATTTTACCAATAGTATCAATTTTACGATAGAGTAGGAGGGTAACAAGAATAACCACTGAACCTGAAACAATTCTTCGAGTAACTTCATCTAATGGAAATAAATATCCAAAATATTGTGCAAATCCAATTGAACCACTAGCAACCACCAAAGGAGCTTGTATCATTGTTTGCCAAACATATAAAAAAGACATAAATTTTCCCCATCGTTCCTTTCCATAGGCTTCACTTAAAAAGTTAAAACTACCACCAGCCTCGGGATACGCAGCACCAAGTTCTGCCCAAATCATTGCATCTATCATAGATAAAACTGCCCCTGCTATCCACGCATAAATAAAAAATGGTCCTCCCATTATTTTGATAACAAGAGGCAAAACAACAAAAGGTCCAATCCCAACCATATCAATCATATTGATAACAGTACTTTGGAATAACCCCAAGCTTCTAGGTAATTGCACGTTTTGCTCTTTACTCATCACTCGAAAATAGGAAATTGAAACATCAAATTGATTAATCTGCTAAATAAACTTTTAATAGTTAATATTACTTTCCAACTACCTTAAAATTTTATTGAAATAAAATTATATTTGTTACCATTCTAAAACATCAAACCACTAAATAAATTCAAATGCTATTAGTCTGTGATTCTGGTTCTACAAAAGCTGATTGGTTATTATATGATGGCAAAAAAATTTCTGGGCCATTTCATTCTATTGGGTTTAATCCATTTTTTCATAGTTCAGATTTCGTATTTGATACTTTAAATGCTGGCGATTCTTTAGCTCCCATCGCCGATGTAGTTACTGAAATCTACTTCTTTGGAGCTGGCTGTTCAAGTAATTCTAGAAAAGAAATTATTGCTAAAGGATTGCGTCGATATTTTCCGAATGCTGAAGTTCACGTAGAACATGATTTACTTGCTGCAGCTTACGCATCATCAGGAGATGAGCCTGGAATTTCTTGCATCATTGGAACTGGAAGTAATAGTTGCTGGTTTGATGGAAAAATTGTGCATGAAAAAAATTATGGGATGGGTTATGTCCTCGGTGATGAAGGTAGCGGCTCTTATTTCGGTAAAAAATTGTTAACCCATTTCCTTTACGGATTAATGCCAGCCGATATTCATGAAGCATTTCTTAATGATTATGGATTAGATCGGAATGCAATTATTGATCGGGTTTACAACCAACCAAATCCAAATGTTTGGCTTGCTTCTTTTGCAAGATTTTTAATTAATCATAAAGAGAATCCATACATCAATAATTTAATTAGAAATGGTCTCAAAGAATTTTTTGAATTATATGTTATCCACTATGATGATTACAAAAATAAAGATGTACATTTTGTAGGTTCAATTGCCTACCTTTTACAAGATGAATTGAAAGATGAAGCTAAGAAATTAGATATAAAAGTTGGAACCATCATAAAACAACCAATTGATGGTTTAATGAATTATTATATCAACAAAAGAAAGGGATAGCGCTTATTTTAATTTCACTCCACTTCCAACAAAAGCATCTGCATTCCCGCCATTGCGAATGATATCCCGAACAATCGTTGATGAAACAGGAGTGTATTCAGGAGCTGATAAAATAAAATTGGTTTCATTAGCACTTTCCATATAATGGTTCATCTGTGCTATCGAACGTTCAAATTCGAAATCAGCCGAACTGCGTACCCCTCTTAAAATAAATCGTGCATTTATTTCTTTCTCTTAGAAATATAATAATTCATTAAGCTATCGATAGGCTGTTTTATGATAGTTCCAACTTTTATATC
>JANPGA010000246.1:0-6774 GCA_031423735.1 Bacteroidota bacterium
TCACCACATTTAAAAGATTTCAGAGAGCGTATCCGTATAAATGGAGTGATGGTGAGTGAAGAATGGATAAGTAATTTTGTAACTCAACATAAAAAGTCATTTGAAGAAATAAAACCATCCTTTTTTGAAATGACGACAGCAATGGCATTTAAATATTTTAAAGATCAAAAAACTGACATTGCAATTATAGAAACAGGATTAGGTGGACGACTAGATTCAACGAATGTTATTTATCCTTATGTTTCAGTGATCACTAATATCGGATATGATCACATGAATTTACTTGGTGATACCTTACCAAAAATTGCAGTTGAAAAAGCTGGGATTATAAAACCAGGAATTCCAATTGTAATTGGTGAATATTTAGCAGATACAAAACCAGTTTTTATTCAGAAAGCTAAAGCAGAAAATGCTCAAATATATTTTGCATCAGAAAACGTCGAGATTTCTGTGAAAGATTACAACCCATTAGATGATTGTCAAAATGCGACAATTAAAATTCAACAAGAAGATTATCTTGAAGATTTAGAAATTGACTTAACTGGAAAATATCAGTCAAAAAATATTGCAACGGTAATTCAAACGATTGTTGTTTTAAAAAAACAAGGCATTTTAATTTCAGAGAAAGAACTTCGTAATGGATTAAAGAATGTAAAAAAGAATACCGGTTTTTTGGGTCGTTGGCAAATTATAAATAGATCACCCATTACTATTTGCGACACTGGACATAATGAAGATGGCTTACGCGAAGTTTTACCTTTACTTCAAATGATTCCTCATGATAAATTACGATTTGTTTTGGGGATGGTAAATGATAAAGAAGTTGATAAGATTTTAATTCTTTTCCCAAAAGATGCGCAATATTATTTTTGCAAAGCAAATATTCCTCGCGGTTTGGATGCTAATATCCTTAAACAGAAAGCAAATGAATTTGGTTTAGTTGGCAATAGTTATGAAAGTGTTTTGCAAGCCTTATTAGCCGCCCAAAATGACGCACAAGTGAGTGATTTAATTTTTGTTGGAGGAAGCACTTTTACTGTTGCAGAAGTAGTATAGAAAATTTATTGCGTAAAATTTTTGCTTACGCTCAAACCACTAAAAAGTATAGGATTTTTACTCCATGTTTCCATAGAATTTCTATGTCGAATCACTATGTATAGCATTTGATTATCCAAAGTACCGGGTACATCATCAGTAATTGTTCCGTTAATATGCAATAACACATTTTTCGAGTAAACTAAAGATGGAGTAGCTCCTGATGTATACAATTCAATTGTAACAGAATCACACGCTGTTGGATCAATATTTAATCCTAAATTAAAAAGTACAGGTGTCATTAAATGAGAGGTACTATTATAGAACCCTTCAATAAAAGTTTGTACATTTAATTGAATTGTACAATTGTTTGCCGTAACAGCAACAATTGTTGAAGGAATGCAATTCGTAATTACAGAATAATTTCCTGATGTTTTAGCATAAATACTTTGCGTTGTTGATCCATTGCTCCATAAATAACTAGTTCCAATACTTGATGATAAAAGTACAGAGTCTCCTTTACAAAATGTTGTTGGACCTGTTGATGATATAATAGTTGCATTAATATATTTTAATACAACATCATCAATTCTAAATTGCGTTGTTGTGCCTTCTTGAACAAATTGAATTCGAAGATTAGGAGTTGAAGGAATTGCACCTACTGCTGTTCGATAAGTCCATGAAGTTGTACTTATTGTTGGGTAAGAAAGTGATGTGTAATTAATACCATCAGTACTTATTTTGAGAGCTAAATCAACACCTGTTAAATTATTTCTATTTATAGCAAAGGATAATTCAAGTCCTGTTAATCCAACGGTATTAATATTCGATATGATAAAGTTTTTCCCAAGTGTTGACGTTATAAAAACATTTCCTAAACCACTTGCATCGGCATACCCTATAGATGCGGAAGTATTTCTTACATCAGCAGAACCACTCATTGTTAAATTATCACTTTCAAAACCATTTGAAGCTTCATAAGCTGGAATTAAAGTTGTTGTTGGTGACGTTCCCATATTCTCATGAAAAACAATACCTGTTGAGCCAGATGAATTAATATTTACTAAAACACTATTTGAATTAGCTGAACATCCAAAAGCATCTGTAACAGTTACTGAAAAACTTCCAGCAGTTGTAACTGAAATGGCAGATGTTGTTTGTCCGTTAGACCAAAGATAAGAAGATCCAACACTTGCTTGTAAAGTGGCTGAAGATCCAGAACAAATACCAAGTGGCCCTGGTGGTGTTATATTCGCTAATGGAGTAGAAGAACCACTAAATGAAAAATTTGTACTTGGCATTGCATTGTTTAATGGAACATTATCCGATGCCGAAACAGAATAAGCATTGAAAGTATAAACTCCTCCCAACGACATATTATAAGTATTACCAACAACAACATCTAAAGTTGCATTAGGTAAAAGTGTTCCTGTATTGATGGTTGTACTGAATACTTGATTAATTAAATTTGGATTAGTTGCAGTTAAAAAAATTTGTACATTATTATTACTGAAATTTATGGATGACGATGAATAGTTTTTCAATTTTACTTTTAATGAGATATTAGAAGTATTGCATGGTGTTACTGTTGGATTAATAAAAGAAAGGACTCCAACATCGGTAGTGCCATAGTTAAAACTAAATGTGGAGAGCACCGGCAAATGATCTGACCCCTGATAAAGTGCTTCTGCTACCTGTTGTGTAACTACAGCGTTTGGCATTTTATTTATAGAGTCATTATAATGATTTCCATCATTACCTAATACAGTTAATGAATTAGAAACATAACTCACACTTCCACCTTGCTGAATTGCTTTTGAAAATAAAATTAAATCAAAACGATCATCTAGGCCTCCTGTTGAACCACCACCAAAGGCACGAGTGCCACGAGTAGATTGTGTATGATAAATCGCATATGCAGAATTGTTCCAGGTACCAGTTAAATTAATTGGATCAACAAAATGACCTTCTACATTTGAATGAACTTGCAATAATTTCAAATATGGACTTTCGGTTGAGCTATAAAAATTAAAATCGCCACAAACAACAAACTTTGAGCCAAGGGGTAAGGCGTCAGTTCTTTTACGCAGACTATCAACCTCAGCTGCACGCAAATTTTCATTAACAATTCCCGAACTTGCTTTTAAATGTACAGCATAAATCCTAAGTGTATCTCCTGAAGCTAGGTGAATTAAAGTAAATTCGTTTATATCTCTTAAAGCAGTGTGAATGGGTAAATTCGACACAAACGAAAATTTAGCAGTTTTAAAAAACACAGCATTATCGGAGTCGGGACCATCGTTGAAAGTGCCTGCAGAATAAGTGCTGGATTGTGAATTTAAAACTTTGGTTAAAATAGAAGTAACACCTGCTTGAGAGTTAATTTCTTCAACTACTAGTATATCTGGGTTTGCAGAATTGATGCTAGTCCTATAATAAGGGTTTCGAAGAGTGGTGTCGGCAACAAATCCAGCTGTTCCCCCGTAATTAAGGAGGTTATAAGCCATTAACTTAACTTGAGCAGATTGTGCTGAGCAGTAAAAAGAAAATAGCAAAACCTGCAACATCTGGATAACCAGTTGACGCTTTAAACACCTAATTTTTTCAGCAGCGATTTCTGTCCTGCTTGAATTGAATTTGAATTTCACAATTTGATTTAAGCCAGATCCATTTAAAAAGAGACTCTCCCCCGAGAGCTTAGACTGTTATTTAATCTGCAAAGTACGATTACTTCTAATTACTTACAAACGTTTGTATATAAATAGGTAAAATAATGGTCCAATCAGAAATGCAAAAGTCAATATTTGCACCATAAGCCATTGAATAAAAACCACATAGCTATGATTACTATAAAAATCATTTTTATAAGGTTTTTATTTGGAGATGCGAATTGAATACCTATATTTGCAGCCCGTTGAAATATACGTGAAGGGAGTATAGCTCAGCTGGTTCAGAGCATCTGCCTTACAAGCAGAGGGTCCGCGGTTCGAACCCGTGTACTCCCACAAAAAGCCACTCCAAACGAGTGGCTTTTTTAGTTTAATTATGTTTTTTCTTTTTTATGGTTAATTAAAATTTCTAAATCCAAGTCTTTCAAGAAGTAAATTTATAGTTAATTTCAATTTAACCCCTAGTGCTTAATTACTGTGTCTTTTGTGATCAATTTAGAATCAGGGGTACAATCTATTTAATTTATAATCAATAAATTATATTCAATTAGCAAAATCACTATTTACTTTAATCAGCAAAAACAAAATCAAGCGTTTAAAATTTTTAATTCGACCTAAATAAACACTATTTTTAGGATGAACTTTTAGAGGGTTCAAATAGTTTCATTTTTATTTCGAAATAGTTCAATCACTATAAAAATGAAATATATTTTAGTAAAAACATTAAGATCCTACTTCATTAAATTCAACATTTCAAAACAATAATTTTAAATGGAAATTTTTCACATCAGTGCAGAATGTTACCCTGTAGCCAAAGTTGGAGGACTAGCAGATGTTGTAGGCGCATTACCCAAGTATTTAAATAAACTTGGACAAAATGCAAAGGTGGTATTACCAGCTTATCAAACTAAATTCACAAAAGACAATAAATTTATTTCCATTTATAAAGGTAATCTCGCCTTAGGAAATTTGAATTTTGATTACAGTATCCTTAAAGAGGAAAAAAAAAGTTTGGGATTTGAGTTGTACTTAATTGAAATTAATGGATTATTAGATCGACCAGGAATATATTCATATCACGACGAAACAGAAAGATTTGTTGCTTTTCAAATTGCATTTTTAAATTGGTTAACTGAAACAAATAAAAAACCTGATATTATACATTGCCACGATCATCATACTGGATTAATTCCGTTTATGATTAAGTATGCTTATAATTATGGAAACTTAAAAAACACACCCACGGTAATTACTATTCATAATGCACAATATCAAGGATGGTTTGGATTTAATAAATTGAATTATTTACCAAATTTCGATTATAATAATAAAGGGTATTTAGAATGGGATGGATATATCAATCCTTTAGCATCTGCAATAAAATGTGCATGGAAAGTAACAACAGTTTCGCCAAGTTACCTAGATGAAATTTGCGAAAAAGCTAACGGTTTAGAAAATCTTTTGCGATCTGAAAGAAATAAATCAGTTGGTATATTAAATGGAATTGATACTGAAGTTTGGGATCCTACAACAGACGAATATCTTGATCATAAATTTAGCTTAACTAACTTTTTCCCAGATAAAAAATTAAATAAAAAATTTCTTTGCGAACAATTTGATCTCAACATTAACAAACCATTATTTACGTTTATTGGAAGATTTGTAAGCGAAAAAGGTGCTGATTTATTGCCAAATATATGCAGAGTTGCCCTTAATTCTAATCCAAGAGAAATAAATATTTTAATATTAGGATCTGGTGATTCAGATGTTGAGAATAAACTACAAGAACTTAAAAATTACTATCAAGGTTATTATAATTCTTATATTGGTTTTAATGAAAAATTGGCGCATATAATTTATGCTGGTGCTGATTTCTTATTGATGCCTTCAAGAGTCGAACCTTGCGGATTAAATCAAATGTATGCAATGCGCTATGGCACTATTCCCATTGTAAGAAAAACTGGTGGACTAAAAGATACGGTTCGGGATTTTGGAGATGGAGGATTTGGTATCTGTCATGATAATGTAGAAGTGAACGATATAAATAATTCTATTACCAGAGCAATTGATTTGTATTACGACAATAAAAAATTTAATTCCATAAGAATTGCTTCATCCAAAATAGATCATTCCTGGGAAAAAGTTGCTGAAGAATATATTAACCTTTACAAAAACCTAAAAAAGTAATTTATGAATAAGGGCACATTAGCAATAATCTTAGGTGGCGGTCAAGGTTCAAGATTATTTCCACTTACCGAAAATCGATCAAAACCTGCAGTACCCATTGCTGGAAAATATCGCTTGGTAGATATTCCAATTTCCAATTGCATTAATTCTAATATTAGTAGAATGTTTGTTTTAACACAATTCAATTCTGCATCGTTAAATCAACATATAAAAAACACATACCATTTTAGTCACTTTAGTACTGCCTTTGTTGACATTTTAGCAGCAGAGCAAACTCCCAATAATCCAACATGGTTTCAAGGTACTGCAGATGCTGTTAGGCAATGCATGCTCCATTTTAACAATCATGAATTTGATTATGCACTAATCTTATCAGGCGATCAACTGTATCAAATGGATTTTAACGATATGTTGAAAGCACATCAACAAAGTGGAGCTTCCATTTCTATTGCAACTTTACCTGTAAACGCAAAGGATGCTCCAGATTTTGGAATACTAAAAACAGATTCAGAAAGCTTTATTACCTCATTTGTAGAAAAACCGAGTCCAAGCATATTGCCTGAGTGGGAATCTAACGTTAGTGAGGAAATGCGTGCAAATGGAAAAGTTTATTTAGCTTCAATGGGAATCTATATTTTTAATAGAGAACTATTAATAGAGCTAATGAATAATCAAGATACTAAAGATTTTGGAAAAGAGATTATTCCTATGGCGATAGGAAAAGAAACAATATTAAGTTATCAATACGAAGGTTACTGGACTGATATTGGAAATATTGATTCTTTTTTTGAAGCGAATCTTGGCTTAACAGATGATATCCCTAAATTCAATCTCTTCGATAATTCAAATAAAATATTTACAAGAGCAAGGGTTTTACCACCAT